>JAKBQK010000360.1 GCA_021835265.1 Thermoplasmata archaeon | reverse complement strand
ATCCAAACGCTGCTAACGCAAGCAAGCACATAGAAATAATACGATTATATAACAGGTTATTAAATATTCTAGAAGTTTGGTAATAATATCCACCAGTAGAGAACAAGATAGCTGGGGGAATACTAATACACAACCCTATAAAGAACTGTTTTTTTGTCATGTCCATAATTGGATTTTCTCGCAACACCACAAAAATGATACAAGAAATCAAAAAACAAAAAAAGAAAATGTCGATGTAAAGATTAACAAAGTCCAACTTTAATCACCCAAAGACCACATTAAAAGACCACGTTATTCATTTCACTCGCGTAGATAAGCCAGCTTGAGGGGTCTTGGATCGTAGTTTCACTATTGGCTCCATACTCCTTAACAAGATAGTTATATATGACTTCATAGTCCTGTTCCGCAGTCGATCCAAACCCAACACTCTTGAAAATTTGTGTTAGTACTGGCTGCCCTGAATATTGGGGTTCCCATCCCCACCATGAGAATTCTGGAACAAGTCCCGACTCCCATGCATTAAGGGTGTATACGACCTCAAAATATTTATCATGGTCGTAACCCTCCTGATCATTAAAGAGTTGGTTTATAGTATTGTTTACTGTCCAAGGTTCTACGCTCAATGCACTCGTAACTGTGCTTGCAACGAATCCGAAAGCTGAAATGACAACCGCCATCAGACCGACAACGCCCCCAGTAAGAACAGCTACAGCTGTCCATAAAATAGTGTCCATGGCGAATTCGACCCATGCCGTTATCGTAGATGCCGTATCAAGAAAGTTCTTGAAATTCAATGCATTATTATAGGTTGTAAAGTTGAAATATATATTATAGCTGGTTCCAGAGATTAATCCACCCCATCCCCAATGAATAGTGAACGCGTTTAATCTAATGTAAGGATCAACAGGTATGAATGACCCTTTCTGATCTATGAGTTCGTAAACCAATGACTGGTTGTTTTTTACGTATTTATAAACAAGAAGATTGGCACTCTCATTGTTGTACATGGTTGTCCTGTTGGATACCAGATTGCCAAGACGGTTGTTTACAATGCATGCAGTATTGATATGGTACTGAGAGGCGTGTTGATTCACCTCATAATTTGCAACCGCCTGTACATCGCTTTGAGCCTGTACGCTTTCATTTTCCCATATTGGGAGCATGACACTTGCATTCTGCTGAGTGATTCCTCTGTATGCAGAAGGTATCCGGTTAAAGTTGCCTATGTACCAGGTAAGGAAGTTCATATCTGCTTTGTATTGCAGTTTATCCAATTTGCCTGAATTTAATCCGTAATGTATGAAGTTATACTTCATAAATTCCTGCAAATCATGCATCTCCTGGGTATTAAGAGTTGTAATGTTGTTATGCTTTCTTACAATCATATTTGCAACTCCAGAAGAATGTCTGTCCATGAAAAGTTCCATTGTTATGAGCTAAACCTGAGAAGGCAAGCAATATCATCAAAGTAGTCATTACAGTGACGCCTAAAAGCTTTATTTTTCGATTCATATAGCTGAATATACTTATATATATATATATATATGTGCATTTTGTAGTATATCTTCCTACGCCAGTAGTTAGCATGCATTTCTTCTATACATAGCGCAGTAAGTGTTGCTGCATGTATCCTTCACTCCATGTGACATAGTGTTTTGAGGCTTCCATTCTCTTCAGACCACAACAGGAACCGCTTTACGACCACTTTTATAACTCCTTTCAGTCCATGAAAATACTGGTTATGCAATCTTAATTTTTTCAGGAGTTTCCATATACTCTCTCTATGGGATTCAGTTTTGGGGAATATGGCGGGAGAAAGTCAAGAAACAGGAACTGTTTCTGATCCTCAAGCCATTGATTTAGCAATTTTGCATGATGGTACCTGGCATTGTCCAGGATGATCTGCATCTTCTTCCCCTTTCCTCTCTTTTTCAGGACTGTAAGGAATCTCCTGAATGTTATGGCGTTGAATACGTTTGATACCATCCCAACGAATTCTCCAGTTCTGATATTCACTGCACCGAATACGCTGACGCCTTTTCTGGTGGGATACTATAGTACCATTGGATCAGCATCTTCCGGTGGAACCCGCATGGCCAGCGTGGTTCCATGCGGGTAGAAATGACATTCTTCCAGTGACCACATATCTGTATCTCCCCTTTTCAGGTCTTCAGAAATTTTTTTTAAAAGCATCCTGCTTTTCAGGATCGCTTTTGGAGATCACCGGTCTGTGTTTCCTCCTCCTGAACTCCAGTCTGTGAAAGATCAGCTGGCATGTCCTCACACTATGAAAATAAAAGTCGCGGAGTTGCTAGGGATGCGTGATTTGGCTCTTAGATCATGGGCAGAGGAGCTTTTCAAATTTTTGGCGGAAAAACAGGGCCATGCTTTTGTTCTTGATTTTTCTGATATCGATTTTGTGAGTAGATCATTTGCTCACGAATATCTAAAAGAGAAACATGCCTTTAAGACAAGTATCCAAGAGAAGAATATGAATTCTAATGTAAAACAGATGTTTACATTAGCAGCTCAACCACCGATTAAGAAGAACACAAACATAGTGAGTCCCACTATTGTACAAAATCTGTGATTTTCATAAAAAATTACACTTTTGGCGTTAATTCATCAGGCCAAATCTTCCCGTTGACCAGGGAAACATGGATACAATACACAGCAGGTACAAAGATCTTGCAGATGTGGAATGGGCATTCAGGACAATGAAATCCGACACAATAGAACTGCGTCCTGTACTTGTGAGGAAACAGCCACGCACAAGAGCTCATGTATTCATCGCCATGTTATCATACATCATTGAAAAACATCTCAGGGAGAAGTGGAAGGATATCAATGTCACTGTGGAGGAAGGCATCCATGAACTATCATCAATAAACTGCATCACAGTGCAGGTGGGTGCAGTGAAATACAACCAGATACCTGAACCAAGAGAGATTGGATCAAGACTGATCAGTGCACTTTCAATAACACTGCCAAAGGCCATACCATGCAGTGACATAAAGATATCCACGAGGAAAAAACTGGAACTTAAACGGAAGAAGTAAGAAAACACGCTGTTTCTGTAAGATTATTCGCTTTAATTTTCATGGAACTTCCGTTTCATCTTCAATCTTGCGAAAGTTGAATTTCCGATGTCAAATATTAAGAAAAATAAGCTGATAGATCAGGATCTAAGGAGAATTGCATGCAGGCAAGGAAGCCACCCCAAATCGGGGTAATTCAAAAAAAGGGAGAGAAACAACATCATTCCCTAATTCCTTTTTCAGAGACGAAATATGTAAGTAACACCAGGAACACGGCAAGGATAAACAGCCCAAGCATCCATAATCCAAGCTGAGACATCTGGGAAGCATCAAGATTGCCGTTTATAACAACCAATCTGATGGATTCCGCAGACCAGGATACCGGGTTATACTTTGCTACTGTTCTCAACCAACCG
>JAKBQK010000076.1 GCA_021835265.1 Thermoplasmata archaeon | reverse complement strand
GATCCCTTATATGCAATTGCAAGGTAACCAAAAATGCTCATGCCTTCCCATAAGAGGATCAGCGTTAGATAATTGGATGATATTAAAACCCCAATCATGGAATAAATGGAAAGTGAATATGCAAAGGCAATAACCCTGTTAGTATTCCTATAATATATAGAGAAAATACTGTCGAGAAAGCCTACAAGACCTATTATGAGAAGAAAAGCAGCAGAAAGATCATCCACTGAGAAAGAAAGATACCCCAATGAAAAGGAGCTTGAGCTAAATATGCTGAAAAGAATTGAAAGCGATAACACAATTATAATAAAAGATACGATGGAACCTGCAATGTAAGAAAGCTTTCTGCTAAAAATTGCAAATATGGGGGGGACGAAAAGTGCCCCCAATATAATTTCCAGGATCATATGATATCCCTCCTTGCATTTATGATAGCATTGAGAATGACGAAAGGATCAGGGGGACAACCACCTATAATAACATCTGCATCAAGAATGCCTGAAAGAGATTTTCCAAGTATATTACCAGAGGCGGGGCAGGCACCCATTGCAAAGACGAGTTTTGGTTTTGCCATTATTTCGTAAGCCTCCTTGACAACCTCTTTCATTTTTTCGTTTAAAACACCGATTACAAAAAGTGCATCCGCCTGCTTGGGTGTATTTACAAAGAAAATACCAAGGCGATTCATATCGTAAAAGGGATTGGAAAGGGCATGTAGTTCTGTGTTGCATGCTCCACAGCTCCCGGCATCCAATACATAAATTTTAAGCGATTTTTTCAGGTATCTCTCTGACCTTAAGATTATTGAATTATTCACATTTAAAGATGGTGAAAAACTGGAACTGCACCTTCCGCATGATATACACTTCTTCAAGTCGACCTTATTATCATTGATTGCATCGGTAGGGCATCTTTCATATGAATCACTTATGTGTACCGGCAGCGTTGACCATGGACTGATTGTTTCCGGTTCATTCTTGGGAAATATGCTGGTAATAATCCCCTTTTTTAAACCCCTCAGAATCCACCTGCTCATGATATCACACTCAGTTCGCTGACCCAGATTCCAAAGCTTTCATAAGCAAAGGGGAAATCCGTTTTGACATTACCCTGCATTCCCAGCAGAAACCCTTCCAAATTTACCAGTGACGGTGGCCTTAGATATGTATATTCAATGTTTCCGTCCTCAATTTCCAGGTAAAAAATTGCATTACCCGAAGGCGTTTCTATTCTGGCAAGAGAATTCCCGCTCTTCTCACTGGTACTCTGAGTGACCGGTTTCAATGTTTCAGTTTCATTTACTGCCTGTTCAATTATTTTTCCTGATTCCGTAATTTCCTGAGCTCTAACCAGAAACCTTGCCAGTGAATCAGCGCCCTTTTCAGTTACCACATTGAATTTTATTCCATTATAATATGAATCAGACCGCCTCGCATCGTATTTCTCACCTGTCGCTCTTAAAGTTGGACCACTTAGCCATGGTCTCTCAATTGTGCATGTTTTCTGGATTCTGTCAATAAAAATCCTGGACCCGGAGAGAAGTTTCAAAATATCATTAAATTCATTCACAATTTTTCTTACATCTTCCCATAAATGATCTATATGTATCTCTCTGGCAGTTCCCCCTACGGAATTTACTCCGAAAAAGTAACGGTGCCCAAATGCCTTGGCAGATAGACGTAACATCCTTTCCCTCAAAGCATTTAGTTGGAATGCTGCTATGTTCTGCGAGGCTGCCTCGCAAAGTCGGGTCATAACAAATATATGCGATGCAATCCTTTCCATTTCCATCATTATGATTCTGGTCATTCGAGTGGATTTTGCAGTTTTTATGTTCAGAGACTGCTCAATTGCCCTGCAAAACAGTGTGGAGTATGATGCACTATGAAAACCATTGAATCGCTCCATCTTCATAAGGGCCAAATCAAATGGTTCTCCACGAATAGCGATCACTCTTTCTTTAAAGCTAGGGGAAGCACTCATTGAAATAATCCTTTCACCATTGGTATACATCCTGAATAGAATTGATTCAATGACACCTCCCATGCTTGGGCCATAATCAAAGCCCATGATATTTTCGCCAGTGGTCTCATGTTGAAATTCTGTTTTAAGGCAATTCCACTGATCCAGTTGATTTAAACCTTCCACAGTGGCTGTTTGTGGGTGTTCTGATCCCCTGAGTATCAAGTAGGGCGTTCCTCGGTTGTAAAAAAATCCCTCCATGACATCTACCGTATTCATATGATCATCCCTCCCAGATAGAAAAATGTAATACTCAACGATATGACTACCGCAGTTATTGTTACAAATAGCTGACTGATGGCAGGCTCACTCCTATCCTCAATTTCATTTCCATCGAAAATCATCGTTGAAACTTTATACATTACAGATAGTGAAATTATAAAAAGGGTTATTACCAGAATTATAACTGCGGTTATTTGTCCCATGGAAATCAACTGATAAATAATAAGAAATTCACCGATGAAAGTTGCAAACGGGGGTGCTCCAGTTACAGCAAGTGACGATAGAATTAATGTCGATGAAGTATATGGCATTCGTTTCTTCATTCCACGAATCATAGATATGTTTCTTGTACCATATATCTCAAGGATGTTTCCCGACGAATAAAATGCGCCAGATTTACCGAACGCATGAGAAAGAAGAATTAGTATGGCTCCAATATATCCTAGTCCCCCGGTTATGAGCCCCAGGAGAGCGATTGACATATTCTCCATGGTTGAATAGGCAAACATTCTCTTCGTTTGAGTCTGCGAAGGCATCACTAAAGCAACAAATATCAGTGAAGCGAATATGAATACCAGGTATATTCCCTGAACAGGCCCCACGGATGTAACTGAATAGAATTCATATAGACAATATACCGCCACCGGGAGCAATATACCTGAAAACATTGCACTGATCTCAGACGGTGCCTGAGAATGAGCATCTGGCAGCCATGTATGCATAGGGAAAATGCCTATTTTAGTACCGAATCCAATGAGTGCCGTTACGCCCGCAATTGCAAGCAACGGGTTGTCAATGCCAGTAATTGTTATACTGGTAATTGTTAAATGTCCGTAGACATCAAATATGAGTAAAACGGAGATCAAGGCTATTGCGAGTCCTGATGAGACCAGTATTACGTATCTCCAGGCGGCCTCAAGCTGGTTTCGTTCCCTTTCAACTATGAGAAGAAGGGCTGAAGACGCCGTGGTGGCTTCGAGCCCAATCCACATCAGACCAAAATTATCTATGACAAGTGTGAAAAGCATGGTAAATGTAAAAAGGTTTATTAGGGAATAATGAAGCTTTAGATTTTTAGATTCTCCAAGTTTCCTGTGATAACCGGAGGCAAATATTGAGGAGAACAGGTAGACAAAAGATACTGTGAAAATTAGATACCTGTTAAGAGAATTGATAAAGAAAGGCCCATAAATTCCGTTTGGTGTAAGAAGTATGATTATTGAGTTTACTG
>JAKBQK010000061.1 GCA_021835265.1 Thermoplasmata archaeon | reverse complement strand
TATCGGAATTCCTGACATTCTTTGACTTTCATGGCGATGATGATCTTTTGGATTTGGGTGAATATGTTTCAAGTGAACTCATAGAAATAATGGATTTTGTCGATCACCACGGAAAGCCAGAACTCATCATGTGGAATCTTGATGGAAAGAGGATAGATTATGTAAGACTATCACCTGAGCATAGGAGAGCCCTCAAAAAATTGCAGGATTTTGGAGTTGTCACAAAAAGTGTTTCTGGCAAACAGCCATGGATGTATCATTTCGTATCTGGTTATCTTATTTCTGATTCAGGAATTTTCTGCAGCTTAACACTTACCGCACAGACAGCTTATGCATTAAAAAAATATTTTAACGGGAAGGAAAAGTTCTCTAATAATTATCTGGATAAAAATGATCCATGGTATGGTGCAACCTTTTATAGTGAAACGCAGGGAGGCAGTGATCTTGCTGCTAATAAAACGAAGGCTATTGAAACCGAAAATGGATGGGTTCTAAATGGATCAGATAAATATTTTGCCAGCAACGCTGGAATAGCTGATGGTGCTATAGTTACTGCTATGACAGGAGATAAAGGAATAAGATCACTGGAAACGTTCTTCGTTCCTGCAACTAGGAAATCTGGTGATCTTAATTTTAACATAAGAAGGTTGAAAAACAAACTTGGCACAATAGCTGTACCCAGTGGAGAAGTTGAGTTCTTGGAATCAGAGGCTTACCTGATTGGAGAAAGGGGGAAGGGAATATACTACGCCATGGAGATTTTAACCATTTCAAGAGTGGACGATGCTCTGGCAGCGGTTGGAATAGCAAGAAAGTCATTTTGGGAAGCATATCTATTTACAGAAAGAAGATCATCCTTCGGAAAGAAACTTAACGAACATCCACTCATGAAGAAGGATTTGATAATGCTGGAAGCTGAACTTGAGGCCTCTCTCATAATATCGTTATATGCCGCTCAACTATTCTCAGAATCATCTCATATAACACCACCATACAATGACACTTACAATTACGCCAGGTTCATCACGCACATTGCGAAGAATATGGCAGCCTGGGCATCTGACCATATTACACAATACTCAATGGAGATCTTTGGTGGCATAGGTTTCTTTGAGGAATTTCCAATGTCAAAGTTTCACAGAGACGCCCTTGTAACTTCAATTTGGGAGGGAACAAGCAATATTCAGGCTCTGGATATGTTAGAGACAATCGTGAAGAAGGGAGTTGCAACAATCTTCTTTAACGACCTGAAAACAAGGAAGGAAAAGGTAAAAGATATAAAAATGAAAGAAAAAATCGAAGAAAGAATAAAATTTGTAGAGAATCAATTTAACAACCTGATGAAAAGTGATTCTCTGGAGATGAATTCGAAGGACCTTTTGAAGCTCTTTGGTCAGACACTTTCCCTAACACTTCTAGCACAGGCCGGATCTGAGATCGGAAGTGAAAGGCTTTTGGGGGTCTCCAAAGTTTACGATATAATAGCCTTTGAACCAAGCACGATTCAGTATGAAGAGATATTACAAAAAATGGAACTGGTAAAGTGGATGCATAAGAACTAAATTGGTACTTCCATTTATTCAGGAACCTTGTCTCTAATAATAGAAAATTATATTGAGATCTACTAGAATCATTGTAAGCTTTGTTAAATTCAAAAAAGTGGAGCCATCCATCACGAATAGGGATTACTTTCTGGTTTTAGGCTGGAAGTTCAGTATAACACTCTATACTTGTTACATCTTAAATATTTTAGGAAAAGAATATTAAAATTATGAAGTATTTAAAAAATGAATTAAATGATATTAAAGTATAAAATATGGAAATAATAAATCTTACTTAATATTCATTTAAATCTTGGCCAGTGTGATGTAACTCTATATATAAGCTACGAGAATTAAAATACGGTATTTCAATCATCCACCATAAGTGTTTTTCATGCTACCAAATCTTATCAATGATCTATGGGTTTTACTTGCGAGCTTACTTGTATTCACTATGACTATTTCTGTAGGGTTTCTTGAAATTGGAGAGCTAAACCACAAACTTGACAGAAGTCTGTATAAGACTCTAATAATAACTGGATTTTCGTTATTTTTTATGGGATTGATTGGCTTTAACATTGCTTTTGCACCAACTATTGGTGGGGTAATCGGCAATCCATTTTACAGTAACATTTTCATTGGTCTATTTTCTACAAATCTCTCGGCTGGTCTATCAGATGTCTTCTGGCTTACTGGGAGAAATTTTTTTGACACCGGGCTCTCTACAGGGACATACTTTCTTTTTGAAACGGCCTTCGCATCCGTAACTCTTGCTCTGGTTGGAGTTGTAGTTCTTAGAAAAATGAAGATGTCTGCCTTCATTTTATTTTCAATTATTTATTTCATATTTATATATACTCTTCCGGCTGCATGGATTTGGAATCCCACTGGATGGTTATACTTGATGGGCGTCCGTGATTTTGCAGGTGGTCTAGTTGTTCATGGCGCTGCGGGATTTGCAGCACTGGCTATACTTGTAAGAATATGGCAGGAAGAAAAGAAAAAAGGGCTCAAGCAGTCTAAAATAGAACATGCAAGCTTAAATTATGGATGGTTGACACTGGCAATCGTTTTACTATGGGTCGGATGGTTTGGATTTAATCCTGGAAGTGAACTTTCATTTACCAGTGAGACAGTCATGGTAGTTATAACAACCTTCCTGGCAGCTGCATCCGCAATGGTATCAACCTTGGGAACAAAATTCTTAATTTCAAAACATGATCCTGGATTAATATATGGCGTAAATGGTGTTTTAATGGGCCTAATTGTCATAACTCCACTCGCAGGATATGTTAGTCCAGGGAGTGCAGTTATTCTTGGTTTAATTAGTGGGCCAATATTCGTATATGCAGAAAAATTACTTTCAAGACCAAAGTGGTATAGTGACCCAGTAGGCGTATTACCAGGACATTTGGTTGGTGGTGTTTTCGGTCTTCTTATGATTGCCTTCTTTACACAAACAGCATTTGCAACTGCGTCAGGGGCATCAAATCTCCCTAATGGAATATTATTCGGAGGAGGTATAATGGCATTACATCAGTTTGGACTTGAAGCTTTTGCAGTAGCTGTAGTAGGACTTTTCGTTTTTACAGCATCTTACATTTCAGTGTATGCCATAAGTAAATTACTGAAAGGGATGCTTCAGGAAAATGAATATACAGATCAAATTATAAACAGCACAACGAAACCATAAATATTTTTATTTTTTAAAACAAGTAGCTTTAGAGAAATCACACTAAAAAAGAAGAATCATGTTTGAAGTTTGAAGGGATTAGTTTACTTACTCAATAACACGTTATAATCGAATAAATGAGTAGGACTTAGTGTTATATGATTTAGTGTTCAGTTGTAGGATTCGGCCTTGTATAATAGCAATATATTTTCACATCATATGTATAAACCTATTCTATTAGATACTAAAATTCAGTCACTTTTCATTTTA
>JAKBQK010000406.1 GCA_021835265.1 Thermoplasmata archaeon | reverse complement strand
ATAAAGTCAAAAATAAAATTAAAGACTCTCAAATACAACTGTTGTTAGGGAGGCAGCATTGAATTCGATTTCGTTTGACAAAACTCTTGATTTGAATTTCTCACCAACTGCACCCTGAATGAATCTTAGTGGAAGATTATGTCCCTCCGGGGATGCTGCCTTTACAATATCTGGTGGAGCACTCCAAATCTTTTCCCAGTTACCTTCATTAAAGGCTGAAATACAAAGATTCAGATATTCAACCGCTGCTGGAGGTGTTTCCTGATTGCCTCTCTGGAAAAGATCAAGCCTGTGAATCAGAGATCCTGTTGAAAGGATGCAGAGATTTTTCTTAATAGATTGGGATCTCATAAGCTTGCCTAAAAGTACATGAGCCTGTGGACCGATTTCAGGGCATATTGATAAGGGCACCACTGGCACATCTGCATCCCTGAAAATATGAACCATAGGAGACCAGGCACCATGATCGAGTCCCCAGTTTGTTACTTGACCAATTCTTATAGAATTTTCAGATCCAAGTTTCATTATTTCCTTTGCAAGATCTGGATCACCTGGTGGTTCGTATTTGATCTCATAAAAATCAGATGGAAATCCATAGAAATCATAAATCTGTTTCAACCTTGGACTTGAAACTATTCCGAATGATCCTGAAGTCTGAAAATGGGGTGACATTATAATGACAGCATCGGTAGTATCTCTGATCTCATCACCTAATGATCTCAAAGCTGATACTGTTTTATCGTTTTTGACACCCAGATCCCCAATAAGTGTGGGGGTATTAGGCAGAAAGCACACGGAACTAATCACATCCCATCCATGTGAAAAATAATAATAAACATTATTAGTTTAATACAACAAGGATATCTAATGTATTCCAGTTCATCTTGGTTTATGCAGTAAGAGAGATTCTGTCATTTCTATGGCTTGTAACCGAATTCATTTAACTGCAGTGATAAAGGTGTTAAGAAGGAAGATAGAAATAAAAACCCATTTGCGAATTAAAAAAAAGAACTAAAAAGAAAAAGACCGCTCAATCCCGCAACATCTGGTATATAATAGATGTCTGGCGATGAATCGAATTCGACAACCTTCTATAAGTTGGAAATTTTCTCCCTCATAATGTCGCTGCAAATTATCATGAAATGATAAGGAACAATGTAGCTCCAGTATCTCTTTTCAGGGTTTAATCAGACTAACCAAATGTAAAAGATTTAAAAGATCAAAAAGATTACAGTAAGGATAAATGAAAGGTTCAGTTATTTTTGTGGTTTCTATTGTTCTGGCGGTGGGTGCAGGATTTGGTGGAGGTTTTGCAGCGGCTTCACTCCATTCCTCTTCTGTTAATGTTACATCTGTACCAACCATTAACGATTTTAAGTTACTTCGCAGTGTCATAGAAAAAGGAGGAGATTCAGGAAATTCATTTTATTTGAATGCAAGTGAGGGTAGAACACCATACCAGGCAGGCTTTCAGGTTATTCTATTTAACGGAAGCCACGGGTTCACTCTGGCTTCAGGGTCATTCTTTGGAAGTCTCAATTTTACTCCACTTTCCCTTATTGAAATATTAATATTCAGCTCTTTATCCCCTGGCAATTACACACTTGTTGCAACAGTAATGCATGGTGATATGAGTAGCTCTACAGACGCAAGTCTGAAAGTGCTTCCACACGTATCGGCAACAATTTCAGGACCTAATGAGGTAAACGACAGCAAGGGACCAGTCTCAGAGCTATATTACGCACATTTAAAAGGTGGTGAAGGATCATATTATTACACTTGGTCAATATTCAATGAATCATATACTCAGGAAGCCAAATTAGGATCAAATACGAGTTCCTCACTTCAGATCACATTCTTTAAGAATGAAGAAGAAGGCAATTTCTATGGTAGTTATAACGGGACTATGTATATACAGCTTACAATCACTGATTCACTTGGTTATCAATTCTCGCTAGATAATTTAGGGTACGAGGTGAATTTGACAGGATATTAGGTACTATAAATCGCGATGGCGAACTCTAATTTTTTAACTTATTTTGTGTGTAACAGGTTATTTAAATTTGCCCCATTACACGAGATCATCATAACTGGATTTAATAGGAAACCCTAAATTTGGGGGATTTTATCTTCTTGAAAGGAAGGAGCTTATAAGCCCATCCATAAAATGGCTGAACTCACTTCACTATGCTGCTACTGAGAGGTAGCACTCTTTGTCATTTCATCTTCCTGAGAGATTTTAGAAGATATTCTGGTATGGCTACTACGAGAATCATGTTATGATCTCCATCTTTTTTTTCATTCATATCCTCAGGCTTAAAATTCTCAGGAGTGTCAACATAATCCATAAAAGGTTTGAGTTTTTCAACACCCATTGAAAAGTGTTCGTTTGAAAGAGTGCTGAAAGAAAGATTTAGATTGCTTTTCGTTCCATCTTCAACAGCCCTCATCATGTCTTCATCTGAAACACTCATTATCTCCTGCGCAATGACTTTCAGGTTAAGTGACTGAGACAGCAAGAATGTGGCCATGAGGTTTCTCAATTTGTCAGGGGACATCTTCTTAAACTCTTCATTCATCTCTCCTGCCGTTGTCTGGTTAAAAGCAGAATCATTTAGAGAATAATATTTCTCCACATAATTTTTCCTGACAACAATATTTGGAGGATTTACGAAACCCTGTTCCTGAAGGTCTGAAATGGCCTGATAGAGATTTGACCTGCTGGTTTTGATATGTTTCGAAATCTGTGTAACAGTCATTTTTCCACTCAATGCGAGTAAGGCTATTATGTGGCTCTTTGTCTGGCTAGACATCACATCAAAGAGTTTTTCCAGTCTGTCCTGAGGCATGCACTAAGATTTATATATAAGATATAAATCTACGTATAAGGCAAATTTATATGAGTAATGAAAACATACACGATTATAACCAGTGGAATAAGTTCCTGAAGTATCTTATGGGAAGAAATATCATCAGGGTAGCCTATTTTATATTCAACATATTCTTCGTTTGGAGAACAATTGTCGCGTACAATTCAGTTTTTCTTGCAGGATTAATACCAGCATTCTCACTGCTTGGATACCTGATCATAGTCATACCAGAGGGCCATATTCTTGACAGGCATAACAGAGGCACAGTTTTCAGGATATCCTCTTTGCTGCTTGCGTTCACATATCTGATACTGGTTTACAGTGACAGCCTTGCCATTGTGTATCTCGTCGCACTCGTATCTTCCATACTATCATCAATAAATTCTGATGCTTTCAACACAATTCTAAAGGAAACCGTGAACGAGGAAAAAATTCAGTCTGCAGTTTCTCTGAGTCAGGGAACAAATGCGGTTTCAGAACTGTCAGGGATCATAGCAGGAGGTATTCTTCTATACCTTCCCTTTGAGTTTCTATCCATCACCCTCTTCTCTCTACCTATCATATCTCTCCTATTCGGGTTAGGTAAGACGCTGAATAGATCAGGCATGGTGGACAAATACG
>JAKBQK010000505.1 GCA_021835265.1 Thermoplasmata archaeon | reverse complement strand
TGCAATAACGAAGCACTTTGGATATATAAGGTTCGAAGGAAAAACTATTCATTATTTTATTTAGCATATCATTCTTGCTTTTACTACCATTAAAATTATGGTCTTTTAATATCTGCTTTAAATCTTGTTTATCCAATACTGATAATAGATCTTTTACTAATGCATGAGCATCTCTGTTTCGGATATATGCAGAAGATAAATAACGTTGAATCAATTCATTCTTATTACCTGAAGTTCTCTCTCTAATTCGTCTGAGTTCTTCAATTACCCATTCTTTGTAATAATACGAATTTAATATTTCTTCAATGGTCAAGATTGGGTTACTGAGTTTTTCCATAATTAGTTACCATCAAGAAAAGACTCGATTTTGTGAATTTCCTTGCTCGTTAATCCATAGAGGGCATAAATTTCCCTATCTAATTTAATAGTCTCTGCTTCAATCTCATCTATTATCCGGTTTATTTCATCCGTTTTTTTGTTCTCATTTATCTCAATCTTTTTCCGCATTTCCACTATTCTTCTGCTTGACTGATTTATTTCTCCATTTCTAGCATCTGAAGAAAGAATAACGGGTAATTGCTCAATAAATCTCTTACCGTAGGAAAAATATCCTCCTCTAAATGGCGTACTTATGTTCTTGAGATAAAATTCTAAAACTTTGGAGTTGAGCAATGCCAATACATAATAATAGAGGTCTTTGTAATCCTCTTTCAGCACAATACCATAACCACCGGCATTTCCTCCTCCCACAAAATAATAATTAAGGTCTTCATCCATAGCAAATGTATTGTGGGATGAGAGAACTTGAGTCATAATTTTGACCTGTTCGAATTTCTCTATATTTTGCAAGCGTCCAAATTGATACCAATTTGCCTCGTTTCTGAACCTATCTTCTTCTCTTGACTTGAGCTCGTTTTCATAATGCTTGAAATAGTTATAAGTGAGAGGATATTCAGCCTCCATTTTAGAGATAGGGATAAGTCTTGCTTTACCATTTTCGACATTGTACGGATAGACGACATAATATCCCTCCCACTCAGCAGACCATTTCCTGATGTTTTTTCCCTTTAGCAATTTTTTGAGGATGCGGCTTTCTAACTCAAACTCTTTTCCGTCTTTGACATTTCTAACAGTTACGGTATTTTCTGCTTTACCAGTCATTTCAACAAAAAATGTGCTGTCTGCACCAGTAACTATCCCTTGAAATATATTTTCAGTTAAAACCTCAAGTTTGATCCCTCTTGAATCTATTTTTTTCAAGATAGAAATGGAATTCTTATCTGACATAACCCAGGTGCTGTTTATGGCAGGGAGTTCCATTTTAACCTTTTCAAAGGTATCCTTATAGGATAGCTGTGATAACGAGAAAGAGTTTTTGTCCCGTGGATACTGATAAATAAACCCTTCATTGTCGGTGTTCTTAAGGAACAGTAAACAGGTATAATTTGTGGCTGTTTCGAATACCTGGATATCCTTGAAATCCACTATTCTATACAGAGACTTACTCTTCGAGATTACGTTTCTTATACCGATTCCATAATCGGCATTCACAAACTTGGATGGGAGGATAAATCCAAGCATACCATTCTTTGAAAGAAATTTGAGGGATTTTTCCACAAAGAGGACGTAGATATCATAATTCTTCGTTGCTGATTCAAAGTTACTGTTAAAAAAGCTGCTTTCTTTTTCATCCAAATATTGTATCCTTACATAAGGGGGGTTTCCAATAATTATATCGAATCCACCGTTTTCCGCAATTTCAGGGAATTGTTCTTCCCAGTTGAAAGCCCTATCGCTGACATTAAGATCATCAATCAAACTGTTTCCAATCTTTATATTGTTTTGAATTACGGGTAATTTTTGTTTTCTCTCTGAAATCTGCAATAGGAGATTTAATTGGGCAATTTCCACTGCTTTAGGATCAAGATCAACACCGAATATATTGTTCTTGAGGATTTCCACCTTTGTGCTGTAGAAACCACCCTCTTCATCGTACTTTAGTGTTTCTTGACTCCCATACTTGCCTTTCCAGTATTTTTCCAGTTCTTGATATGCCTTAATCAGAAAACTACCAGAACCACACGATGGATCAAGAATTTTTACATTCCGGATTTCTTCTAGTGTATGTGTTTCAATATATTCTCCTACTGTATTCTTAACGATATAGTCCACTATGGATGATGGTGTATAGTAAATTCCCTGTTCTTTCCTGTGCGTTTTTGAAGATTCTAATTTGGCTCTTTTTGGTGTTTGTTTTAACATGTTTTCAAGGTATTGTTCATAAATTTTTCCCAGCACATCAGTATCCAGTACTGAAAAATCATATGAATAATTTGCACCTTCAGGAGAATATAGGCCCTGAATCACTTCTTTCAGCACATCATTGCTGATATCTACTTGATCAGAAATGTGCAGTACATCACTATTTTTTCCAAAGAGTCCACTATTGTAAACTTCACGGTAATGTTGATAGAGTTCTCTTACCCTTTTTATTAAATGTCCATGTTCTTTTACCGACCATTGTCTGAAATTAGATTTTAATTCCTTCGGTTCATATTCCCTGTCCTCTGCGTTTCGTATAAACACAAGCCTGTCAAGTATCCTCTGTACTATTTCATCCAAATCATCCTGTGCAACCTTTGGATTATTCTTTTTGATATCCATTGATAGAATTTCCCTGAAATGTATCATATCCTGAAGAAGTTGTTTGTCAACAGGCCTCTTCATAGGCATCCCACCATTGTCTTCTGCCCACTTATCAAGTAATCCAGCCTCGAATCCACTTTTACTGAGCCAATTCAGTTTTTCCTTGCCATTTTCAGAGAGGAAATTTTCGGCATAAAGATTAAAAGCCAAAACAGGACTCCCGCTATCTGCATTGTAAACAGTCAACGTTCTGAAATTTGTAAGGACTGCCCAACTAGTTGACTTGTTCCATGCATAGGTTACAGCCTGTCTGTCATAACCGGTATTAAACGCTATGTTCTCTTCCTTGATGGATTTGGCTTCAAGAATGAATTTATGAATCCCATTTATCTTGAATCCATAATCACTTCTCTTACCTGCTATATTCTCTTCCTTGGTCACGTTGTCATTTCGGTTTGGATCATTTTCCATATTCCAACCCAGAGCTTTAAACAAAGGTGAAATGAATTCATCTCTAGTATCTGTTTCATTTTTAGTTTTTAATTTGCCAGTGCGTTTAAGATCTTCGTATTTTTCAACCAAACTCTTGATCCTATCTATATTAATTCCTGACACATTGGATCCCATATATCATACTTAATATTTTACTGCTTATTACTGTTTCTTTAAGAGAATACCAACTTAAATTTCTTAAGCACATGCAATTCATTTTCCCATTATAGTTAAGCACCTAACTGATTACAATTTATAAATTCCTCACTCAGAAACTTTTTCATCCATGACCTTGCATATGTTTTTTTCTGGGAATACCAGTAGAAACGGTTGCTTACAATATATTTCAAATGTTCTTCAGAACCAA
>JAKBQK010000542.1 GCA_021835265.1 Thermoplasmata archaeon | reverse complement strand
ATAAAGAATGGGAATTCATTGGAACTGTTAAAGGATATAAAATCTGATACAGTGGACTGCATGGTAACTGATCCACCTTACGGTATATCTTTCATGAATAAGAATTGGGATAAAGCCGTGCCAGATGTTGCAATCTGGAGAGAATGCTTCAGAGTTATGAAGCCAGGAGCATTTGCTTTTGTCATGTGTTCTCCCCGAAGCGATGTTCAAGCAGAGACGGTCATTAAACTCAAGGAAGCTGGATTTGAAGTGAATTTCAGCCCCGTGTACTGGGTCTATGCGAGTGGTTTCCCGAAAGCAATGAATGTGAGTAAGGCAGTGGATAGGAAACTTGGGTACGAAAGAACAAAGATTAGAGTCAATGCAGAGCATGTAAGAAATCCGAAATCTATTGGAGGTGGTCATGGCATAGAAGGTGGTGACAGACCTTGGATGAAGAAAGCTCTTGAAGTAGGGTATCATGAAAGAGATTCAAATATATCTATTTCGGAAGAAGCCAAAAGATTAGATGGAAGTTACGCAGGTTTCCAACCCAAACCAGCAGTTGAAGTCATTATAGTAGCAATGAAACCCCTCTCTGAAAAGACCTATGTAGATCAGTCTCTAAAGAATGGAAAGGGAATAACATGGCTGGATGATGGGAGAATACCCGTTGTAGATGAACCTGTAATATTTACAAACAGAAAAGTTACTTATAATAATTTTGCTGACCGTGTCGGTGGTAATGCCGGTTATAAACTACCCGGAATATTAGCATCAGCTAATCCTTCAGGCAGATTTCCGGCCAATCTTCTGGTACAGGATGATGTGCTTAATAATGGTATAATATCAAAATCAGGAACATTGTTAAAGAAACATACCATTACAAAGGGACAGACAGGTTCATTCACACCAGATGATTGGACAGAAAAAGAACAGCACCCATCTAAAGATTATCCTTCTGATGAGGGTTCGCTTTCCCGATATTTCTCTCTCGATGCATGGTATTCAAAGAACATAGAAGAACTACCTGATTATGTGCAGAGAATATTTCCATTCCTATATGTGCCAAAGGCGAGCTCGGGAGAAAGGGATGAGAATCTGGAAGGTGAACCAGAACAGAAATGGTTAAAGGGTGGAGGTGGTACTGGTATATCAGATAGAGAAAACATAAAAGCAAAGAACATACATCCCACAGTGAAGCCACTCAAACTTATGTCATATCTTATCACAATAGGTTCAAGACCAGGAGATACGATTCTTGATCCGTTTATGGGGTCTGGAACTACAGGAGTGGCCTCAAAGATAATTCATAGAGATTTCATAGGCTTTGAGATAGAAGGAAAATACTTTGAGATAGCAAAACGGAGGATTGAGAAAAGAGTGGCAACAAGAGATATTTTTGAGTTTGATGCAGTGAAAGAAATGGAGTATGAAGAAAAATGACCAAGACCTGTCGTAATTGCAGTAAGTCTTTTCCCGACTATAAAACATTCAAGGCACACATAAAAGAGTGCAATAAAAATAGGATAACCATAGGAGATATAATAAAGGGTGATATGAAATGAAAACAATATCATTAACAGTAGAACAGAGGGAGAGAGCAATGATATCTGATTGTGAGGGGTTTATACTGATGGCTCTCTACAATATGGATAAGGGGATGCAATCATCCGTATTGGATAAATTGATTTTGTTCCTGAAGCCGGATATAGATGAGTTAGAGGAGGCATTTGAGTCACTCAGGGAGGAGGGATATGTTCGGTATGGGAATAGGAGATGGAATATAACGGAAGATGGAAAAGACTTTCTTAGGCAGATCGCAACGTTTGAGGATGTGGTGAAATGACAACAGAAGAAAACCTCAAGGCAGTCTGCTATCGTGATTGTGAACTCACACATAGGTATTCAAGGTGTGGAAGGAGATGTTGAAATGAACATAAATATAAGGAATGGAAATGTTATAGATGAACTGAAGAAAATACCAGATGAATCTGTGGATTGTGTCGTTAGTTCCCCGCCATATTATTCGCTAAGAGATTATTCTGGAGTAGCCGTGTATTCCGATGAAAGTATAGATAAGGTAAAAGGTATCGCTTCTTCTGATCTTCAAAAACATCGTGATCATGTTCCAGATTCACAGAAAAGACGATATTATCTTACTGAACCAGTATTTGATAAGAAAGAAAAAAAGTGGTTTATTAGCTTGAAATATGATGTATCTGAAATATGGGGAGGCAGTCCTGAATGTGAGCACGAATGGACATTTCAGTATAATCACAAAGACAATTTAAGATTCAGAGATCCCAACCATATTGCATCGGTTGGAAACAACAAAAATTCAGAGATATACAGTAATCCTACTGTATTGAGTGGCACTTGCTCTAAATGTGGTGCTTGGAAAGGGCAGTTAGGTCTCGAGCCTAAAGCATTTTCAAAGTACGATAATTTACCATTACATCCATTAAGATTAAGAGCTGATATATCAGATAAGGAAAAGGAATATGTACTAAATGAACTAAAAAGGAGGAATATACATGCCGAAGATATATAGTGGTGTTTGTTTGACATGTGGTAGATCTTATAAGGGACGTGGTAAGTTTTTCTGTGGTAATCATTGCAGAGTTATATGGACAAATACACATAACAATGTTGCAAAACGGGAAGATGTAAAGGAGAAAATACGAAAATCAAGGATAGGTAAACCAACAATATCTAACGAAAAGCATTGGAATTGGAAAGGTAAAAAATTAACTCATCTGTTTTGTGAGGATTGTGGTGCAATCTTAAAGTCTATACCATATGGGAAAAGAAAGCCAAAATATTGTAAAAAATGTGTTCACAAACATCGCCAACCTATGAGTGAAGAAACGAAAGAAAAAATAAGGATGGCTAAGATAGGTAAATCTTGTCCACATACAAAAGAATGGAATCAGAAAATTGGATATGCAGGAAGAAAAGTAAAGCATACTTGGTTGATTGGTTTAAAGAAGAGTGAAGAAACTATTGCAAAACTTAAACAGAGTAATAAAGAATGGTGGTCTAATCCTTACAATGCTGAGAAACGTTTTAGGGAAATGCAAAGAAAACCAACACGCCCAGAGCTTATGGTTTTAAATTTTTTAAATCGGGCATTCCCAAAAGAATGGAAGTATGTTGGTGATGGAAAGTTTTGGATTGATGGTAAAAATCCTGATTTTATTAACTATAAAAAGAAGGTGATTATTGAATTTGATGGGATATATTGGCATAAGGAAAGGAAAGACCAAGATAAAATTAGGAATTCTATATATGCAATGCATGGGTATTTAACATTGTCCATAAATGAAAATGATTTGGCTCTCGGTTATGAGCATGTTAAAAAGAAGGTAGGTGATTTATATGATAGTTATTGATGAAGATGTTTTACCACAGGATTTGAGAAGATATTTTGAGCCATTGCCGAATACAATGTATATAGAAATGAATAGTAGTTATATTCATCATCTTATGCTTGTTATGAAAGAACTAAAACGTGTCCTCAAAAAGA
>JAKBQK010000203.1 GCA_021835265.1 Thermoplasmata archaeon | reverse complement strand
GTTCCTTCTGTTGTGGATGTTGTTGTGAGTTCCAAGGAAGCGCCAATGCCTCCCAAACTTAAATTCGAACAGATAAAAGGTTACGTTACCTCTCTTCTAAGGGAAAAACTTGACTGAGTGACCTATCATCACGTCACATTTTTCCAGGGACATGGACCATATGGATCACTTGCAGCCTGGAATTCAGCATTTTCAGTTTCAGACTGATTATTCTGCACTATTTATCTTGATTGCCACATTTCCATGTTTTCTAAAAATTATGGCTGTGACTTCCAGTGTAATGAATAATTGCAAATGATTCGGATATGGATAAACTTGGTAAGTGTAGCTTCAAGCTGAGCTCTCTTACTACCATGTCACTCAAGGAGTGTGTATTGATTGAGTACGTTATTTATAAAAAACTGTAAAATATGACAATAGCTCCTTCACTTCCATTTACCACGTTTCTCTCCTTTACCAAAACTCTGGTCCTCTAAGTCTTCGTTCCCCTGCTCAGCCAAAGAATAGGTATTCATTTGAAATGATGTGTTAAAGTTAAGTAAAAGAGGTTTAAGTAAAGCATATTCAAAAATAGAAATAATCATCGCAGAAAGACCGAAAATAAAGATAATTAACCACTCGCTATAGTGACCTAGCAAGTATCCCACGAGAGCAGTTGATATAACCATCGGAATTGTTAAGATCAAATCTTTTAAATTGATCACTTTTGCTCTCTTATCCTTGGGCACAAGCTCTTGATACCATACAATCAATGGTATATTCAAGATTTCAGAGAAAAATCCATCGACCAGTAAAATCAGTGATACCACAATAACTACTATTCCCACAACAAAGAGGGACAGACCAATTATGACCATGACAAGACCCTCTCCTATAGAACCAACTAGCAAATAGTTCAGTAATCTTCTATTTTTCTTAACAGCAATTAAGGACCCACCCAGAACCATGCCAATCAACTCAGTAATATAAAATAAACTCAGAGAGATCGATCCAAAAGAAGTATTTTCGACGGCTATTGTTGGCAGGATTATAACCATCCCTGAGGTCAGAAAGTTAAAGACAAATCCAAAACCGATTGTGTAAAGAATCACCTTCTGGGGTTTCAAGAATGAAAATGTTTCCTTGGTCTCTTTCCAAAGATGTATTTTCTCAGTTTTTTCATTCTTACTGTACCTTCTCAAACCAACAATGGCAATTATAGCAGAAACTAGGAAAGAAAGAGCATCGATACTAAGCAAAATTCCCCAAGAAATGATAGAAAATCCCAGCCCAGCCACAATGTATCCTCCGATCATGGAGATATTTACACACATGGAAATAAGCGCATTATGTTTGTCAAGATCTCTATGGACGATCTCGGGAAGCAGGGAAAAACTGGAGGGATTATAGAACGATTGCCCTATGCCTGTTCCGATAAGAGCGATCACAATAAATAGTATAAAATAAGAATATGCAACGAAAAAGGATATGGACACACACATCATAAGGAGAAACATGACAAGATTAGAATACGACATACTCATAACCCTGTTTCTTCTGTCCACAAAATAACCCGTAAATCCAGTAGATATTATCCAAACGAGAAATTCTGCGGAATAAATTAATCCAAAGAGGAAGGTAGACCCGGTAAGATATAGGATAATAAGAGGGATAACTAATGTTCTTATTCCGTTCCCTATAGTTGAAACCGATGATGATAGAAGCAGTGCGTAAAAACCTCGGTTTTCTTTATCCATTTCTGTCACATATTTCCCTCATAATTCTTTTTCCAAAGTTACCTATGAGTATGTCCGAGAGACTTAGATCTCCTGATAAGATCGATGTATGTGGGCAACCAAAGCCACAAACGTTCTAATATGAACACTTCGCTAATGAGCCGTTTGTATATTTTCTGATTAGATCTTTCCTTTTTGAATAATTGAGCAGAAAAATATAAGTCTCTAAGGAAATCTATATTTTCAAAGTGCAAAGCGTAAGACGGTTTGGACAGCGCTATGCACGAAGATAAATAGTTATTTGGATGTAGTATTATTTGCCTTTCAAAATAGTTAGGCCATCTAACTAGGGACAGTACTGTCTTATAAGATTTCATGCTTTTTGGCTCTCTTTCCTCCATTTCTCATTAATCTCCCTTGGTGTAACGTATCTCATTGCTGTGTGCTATCTTTTGTTGTTGAAGTCAACGAATCTCCTGATTGTTGATTTCGTATCATCAAAATTCTCAAACTCAAATCTCCTTATAACTTCTCTCTCCAGGATCGAGTTGAATGATTCGATGTATGCATTCTCCTTTGGCGTAGCGGGACAGATGCTTTCATGTAGAATATTCATCATTGAGAGGAAATTCTCCACTATATTGCATATAAACTGGGTTCCATTGCCGCTTCTCATGCGGATTCTAGAAATATGTTCCAATCCACGTTGATGAAATGCGGATGCCGTGGCATCTTTAACACCGTTACCGATGCAGTGATACCAGAAATAATGACTCACAATTTCCCTGGTATAGCAGTCTATCATTGCAAGAAGACAGGCATTTCCCGATTCCCCATGGAACCAGACATACTTTATGTTGAATTCCCATGTCTGAGCTGGACAGTAAACCTCATCAATGGATTGCACAACTCTTGTTACAGGTTTCCTGCTGTTGTATGAATGGTCGAGAAGATTATTCTCTGACATGAGTTTCCTGACACCTTCTTCCTGTTTATGTAATACCCGTATATGTTGATCTGTTAGCGGTTTTCTTCTATCTATAACAGATGAATTCCTGTGAGAATAGCATCTCTATATCACCTACGACCTTTTCATTATTCACCCAGTCTGCGGCATCACCTATTTTTCTCATGGTGAACATGGAATAGCGCCTGCCTCTTCTCAATGGTAATTCCTTGTTCTCCTTCCGGTTACGTAGAGAGTATATCCCGGAATGTGAAGAAGATCAATGACATCGCTGATAGCGAACCCTTTACCAGTATATTCCCCCGCAATGTTCATCTTCTGCTCACTATCTTTTTTTTACAGATTCACTTAACAACGCATTTTTCAGTTCCTTCTCTGCAATTTGTGTTTTAGTTTCTCATTCTCCTTCATGTGTTTCTCGACTCCCGGTTCCATCCTTATGTAATGGGATTCAAGGCCGTCCAACCCAAATGTATCATACGATTCCTTCCATTTGTAGCACATGTCTGGACCTAAGGAATACTTCCTGCATGTCTCAACAACCCTGCCGTTCCCCTTGCTCTCCTTTATTATGGTAAGTTTCTCTTCAGTTTTCCATCTTCTCCGTTCTGTCATTGTTCCCACAGGTCCCATTCAATTCATCTCTTAATATATATTTAACCTTATAGGACAACTTTGTCTCACTATTTAGGGATGCAGACCATTTCAAAAAGATCTGCGGAAAAGGTTGATAAACCGGATCAGACGTAGAATTCGTATTCATATATTATCATCACTTCAGCCTCGGGGTCGATCTCCCTTATACGGGTAATTGCAGCTTTTGCGTTTGAAAGA
>JAKBQK010000549.1 GCA_021835265.1 Thermoplasmata archaeon | reverse complement strand
ATCTTGTTCGCCATAGTAGAAGTATTTATCAAGAGGGATAGATTCAACCTTTTTTTGGTTATAACTTTACTCATAGGTATATTTTTAGATAAAGGTGCGAACCCCCCATTTGGCATTTTGTATTATTATATTGTCAAGTATTCTCCACCTGGTTTAGTTGGACTTACGTTTGATGTTTTCCCATTCGCAATACTAAGTGTCATCTCCTACTCTTTCTTAATTGGAAGATTGATCCTACACGTCATGGAAGGAACTTTCTTTGACTATATACTCAAAATAAGAAAACGTTCATCAATATTCAACTCAGCTAAAATATTTTATTTCATTAAAAACAAAAGAAAAATTGTTGCCTATCTTCTTGTAGTTATAGTTTCGGCAAGCTTGTTTTCTGGTACTTTAAGCGATGCTCGTTATGTGGACCGGTATTTTTCTAAACAGAATGTACCAAGTTCGTATCTCAACTTAGAGAATGAAATTGGCTCCAAAAATGGAACTATTGAACCTTTTAAAGCCATGTGGGTCCCAACCGCCTGGAGCACGCCACCTTTCATTGGGAATGGAGTTGTGAATTGGACAAGCCCTAGCAATGTGTCAGAGGGTCCAGGTTTCCCGAGCCAATTTCTAAACTTACCCACGGCCCCCCCCATTATTTTGAAGTACCTGCCTTTCACGAATGAAATCGGCAGATTACTATCGATTATGCAGGTCAAGTACATCATACTCCATGCAGATACTCCTTACAACATTTCTGATATTGAATATGAATTGAGCGTTCAAAAGGACCTGAAACTTATTTACAATAACTGGCCAATATTAGTTTTTGAGAATCTAGAGAACGTATCATTGGTACGTGAAACAGCTACAACGTACATATTGGGCCAAGAAATTAGTCCTTTAATTTCGTTGGGTATGAATCCAGGTAATAACAGTTGGATTCTTGAAAATAACCTATCAAACATTGAGAAATTGAATGCAATTCAAAAAGGAAATTTTATTTATGAAAATACTGCACCAGATTCGACCATGGGGAACAAGTATCATTCGACATCATGGATTGGAAACGTCAGTTCCTTTTACTCCAATGTCATGAATAATAACAAGTATAACGCATGGATAGACCTCAAACACCAGGACTCGGGATTACCTACTTCAAATTTCTTGAAAGTCTATAGCTCTGCTTTTGCAGAAAACGGCCACGAGCTAAAAATTAGCATTGCATTTAACTATTCTGAATTGAATAGTTCACAGCTAAATTCTGGATACAATGTTTCTCACATTAGGTTTGGCATTTATTTACAAAACAACACAACTTCATACGCTGCGACTCTGCTACCTTCCAACACCACATATATTACATCAAAAACTGGAACATTTAATGTTGATTATTTTCAAACTTCTCTTACCGTGACGCCGATTAAAGTAGCATATTGGTTTTATTCATCCGGTTATAGACCAATTTCTGGGCCATTCCTATTGGGCTCATATCAGAGAAATGTATCAATTGCAAAAGTCACAATTAATGGTTTCCCATTTGTCAACAACACAAAGGGACTTTACATCTACAATAGTGTTTCACAGATTAATGTTTTCTCACCAATTTCAGATGTGTACAACATTTCTTTTTATTTCAAAGGAAACCTCACAATCAGCTTCAACAGCAAAGTGTACCACCTTGATGAGAATACTTTTGCAACAGAAAGCATCACAAATTTGTCCTTATCCACCGGGAAATATAACCTGACACTGAAATCCAGCGGTCCGTCTTATATACTTTTTGCTGGCGTGATAAGTAGTCATTTAGCGGGAGCTAAATCGGTTGCAATTTCCTATCAAAGATCTCTTCCTACATCAGTCTCATATACAATTACCGGGTCTTATTATTCAGAGGTGGGGATACCTTATTCTAGCGGTTGGCAGGTTTCACATGGGCAAATTGTCCCGGCCTTCAATGGCATGGCGATTGGAGTATTTTCAGTGAATCATAATATCAATTTAGAATATTCACTCCAAAAATGGGTCTTTGCATCTGATGTTTTCTTTTTGATTTTCTTGACCATAATGATATATCTTATAAGAGGCCAAAAGAAAAAAGAAGGGCATTACATTGGGTGACTAAATGGGACTTAGTGTTACTTTGTTGCCGTTGCACAGAATTATAAATTACAATTGGGGAAGTGAGTTAACAGAAGCTTTTAGATTCCTTATTGAAATCTCTAAAATTAAAGAATTGGATATTACTGCAGTAATTGGTAATGCGGACCAAAAAACAATACAATTAATACCCAAGCGAGTAAATGTCATTAATCTATCATTGAAACCGGGTTACAACGCCATTTCCTATTTGAAATTTCAGAAATCAATAATAAAAATGGCTAAAGAATTAGTCTCGAAATCAGATGTTATACATCATTTCTGGCCCGCAACTGCCCTTAAGAGTTATTCGCTCGTACCTATCCTGCATCCAAATATACAAAAATTCGTCTTCGGTCCTATTCTCTTTCCTCAGCAAGAATTATTAAGCGTGGATTCTAGAGTATACGCTGAAAAATTAGGATGGAATAATTCGCCTTTAATAGACACTTATATGCGGATAACCTCTCCCCTGTTTAGTCATCTCCACAAGTTGTCATTAGAAAAGTGCGACCATATTTTTTTTGATTCCAACACTACAAAGGATATGATCCTTTCAAAGTTCCATGACATCAGCCATGTAAACACGTCTGTTATTCCAACTTCTTTTGTTAAAGTGCGTAATACTCCTGTTGAAATATTGGAAAAAGATGAACTAGTAGTTGGAGTGCTTACTTATTATAGGAGAACAAAGCACGTAGACGTTCTGCTGAAAGCACTTTCACAGATTCCCTGCTCAAAGGTAAAACTTCTATTGGCAGGTGAAGGTCCCGATATACCAATCTTGAAAGAATTGGTTCATAAATTAGGTCTTGAAGAAAGAGTAAAATTCTTGGGACATATAAATAATAAACAAATGGAAAACTTTAGAAAGAGTATAGACTTTATTTGGAGTGGTGCCATATTCCCTTTTGAGGGACTTCCATCTATCAGGGAAATGATGGCTAATGGGGTTCCTGCAATAGGGGTGTCCTTCAAGAACAAAATTGAATGGCTCTCACATGTTGTACTGGTACCACCTCTGGATCCTATTGCCCTATCAAAAGTTCTTAATTATCTATCGGAAAATAAGTCCACTCTTTTAAAAAGTATGAAAGCCGAATCACTAAACTTTGCTAAAATTCAATTTGATGCGGATACACTCATGAAAAGGATTCTGAAAGCATATAATAACTAACTTCAAAAACTTTTTCACTTTTATCGGAAAAAGATACAATTTATAATGTTATAATTGCTCCCCCATCATTGTCTAAAAATTATAAGGTGTATGATGAAGAGGTGAGCATTGTTATTGCTGTCATAAATGAAGCAGAACACATCTCATCATTGGTCAATGATATATCTTCCATCTGTGATAAAACTGGTCTTCGACTGTTGGAAATCATTT
>JAKBQK010000552.1 GCA_021835265.1 Thermoplasmata archaeon | reverse complement strand
TTTCAGCCTGTGTCACGTTCTCGGAGAAGGATTCCATCACGATCTGGTACTTCTCCTCAGCGCTGTACTTGGACTTCAGAGAATCACCTCAGTGATCTGGAGAATCAGTTTTAGCATGCTCTGTTTGAATCCTTCTCTTAGTATAATATTATTATCATGGCGTTCCAGTTCTGTGATAGCTCGGGTCATCAAGTATGAAAACTACATATAAATGATTCGGTGGCGTAAGAGTGTCAATCTGGTTCCCGCTAAAAACTTGGGAACAATGGACTGCCATTGCCAATTAGTATGATATTTATGGGACTCTTTTGTATTCAATGAACCTTAAACACTGCCTTTGAAACAATTCCCAATTCTGTGAAGAAGTATAATGGCTCAAGTACCTTCCCGTTAATCTGAGTATATTCTTTATAGGCCTTGAATTCCCCGAGGGGGTCGGAAAAATCATTAAATATCAACACCGTATCTTTCACCATTAAGCGGTCTATTTGAACAAAACGTACAGAGCAGAAGAGTAAAGATCGCTGTCTATCATGACAATAAGCCGTCCCTTGGGAGAATAATTTTCTAAGAATACACCCAGCGTTTCCTGAAACAATCCCTTTATGAAAGAAATCCTGTGATCGTCAGTGTATTGGATGTTGCCTTCAGCATCGAAAGAACGCTTACCAAAGACGCTGCTCCAGTTCTCCGGAAGGCCGATGAAAGTGTCAAACCAAAAGAAACGGCTTTCATCATTATCATTCATTGCTGCAATCGATATGTTAGAGTCTCCTCAAATACCCCAAATCCCAAATACTTAACTAGCAGATGCATAAGGGCCCCCATGATTGCACCGAATATTTCTTCCCTGTTCTGGACCGTAGAAACGCTTCTGTAATTCTTGTTGAACTGCATGAGCAATGCGTTATTGTTTATCCTGTCGAAAAGCTGTGAATACCTGGGGGAAAAAATTCCACCGATTTTCTGCTTTGTTCTCATCTCCATGTAACTTTCCTTTAATTGTAAGTCCTATAACTTCAAACTTGTCATTATAGTTTGCTTGGCGAGAGAATTCACCTTCTTGTTGTGAATTTCATCGGGGAAGATCAAATTTGCTGATATTCCCATTAGAGGGAGGCATTCTGAGAAGCAACTATTTAAGCATAGTTGCTTTAAGCCTAATATATGGCGGTTCCTAAAGATATCATATTGCTCAACCATTTCCCCTTCCCTTACGCCATTGCAAGATATGCCAGTGAAGTACAGAGAGCACTGAAAGAAAATTCAAAAATGGTGAATATAAAGATTAATCCGACTTTCAAAAACTTTCCAGCAGGTAAAACGTACAAAGGCACTAATTCATTGATCGCCAATGTTTTCCTTAAAGGATTTATTTACAAGGAACTCAAGCAATATGTTGAATCTACAATAAAAGGGTCAGGTCTTGTACATTACACCGAACAAACAATGCCTTCGTTCTCTCAAGGAGGAGATAGGGAAATAGTCACTTTCCATGATCTCTTTGCTCTGAAAGAGAAAAATGGTCCAAAGGGACTTATTTTCAGGAATTATACGAAAAAGTTTCTGAAATTCAGCCATGCGATAGCCATATCAGAATACACACGGGGTGAAATGGAGGGCGCAGGATTTAAGGGCGATATTTCCAGAATATACTACGGGGTTCCAGATTTATTCCACCCTCGGGCTAATTCTGATCGAATCAGACAGCAATATGGGTTACCCATTAACAAGAAGTTGATACTTTCTATTTCTTCTAATGCACCTAGAAAGAACTTGCCGTTGTTAAAAAAAATAAGCAAACAACTTGATGAAAACACGAAAGTGGTAAGAGTGGGTCCTTCTGAAGGCTTTGACTTTTCATTTCAAGATATATCTGATAACTCGTTGGCGGAACTGTATAATGCTGTTGATGCATTCATACTGACTTCCACAGATGAGGGATTTAACTTCCCCGTGGCTGAAGCCATGGCATCCGGCCTCCCAGTTGTTGTATCAGATATTGAAATAATGAAGGAAGTAACAGGCAATGCCGGAATTCTCTGCAATACAAGGGATGAAGCCTCTTTCATCGAAGGTATTAATTTAGCGCTTGAGGAGAATTCTAATTACTCAAATCTCTCGTTGAAACAGGCTGAAAAGTTTACTATAAAAAAATTCTCCAAGAACATGAATGAGTATTACCATAAATTTGCCAAATAAAGTACCATATAAGTTATACAGACTTTCCCACCTAAAATTAAAATGTTTATACCATTGTTAACCCACTGCAAATATGAGTAAGTATTTTATTGCTCATGTGAATTTTCTTTCAGATGCATGATTCACTTTTGAAAGTATCAAAAATAAGATTATTTCTTGGAATTTTAAGATATATGTTCTGGAAAGCACACTTTATCGTTAAACATTACAATGTTGCAAAAACAAATTTTCAAGATCCATTTTTCACTTCTTTTGAATTCTTATTTCGATTGAACTTATTTAGGGTGAAATTTATAAATGGAAGAATACTTAAAAGCCACAATATTTATGAAATATACAACAAGCTAGGGGCCAAAGATACCGTATTTAAGTTTGATTATGTCACGATAAAGCATTCTGATAAGGGAGCTTGTGAGGAAGTATTCTCAGGGGCTTATGATTGGCTTGAAGTAAAAGATAAGACTATTATTGATATCGGTGCAAATATCGGTGATTCTTCTATTTATTTCGCAATTAATGGGGCGAAGCGCGTATATGGGTATGAAGTAAACCCTAGACTTGCAGAAATAGCCAATCTAAACGTGAAAGATAATCGACTTGACAATACTGTTGAAATAAAAAATGAGGGAATGGGGAATCACAGTATTAAAATTGAAAGAGACGACAATGTTAACGGAGAATATCAGGCTAAAGGTAGCGATGATGGAATAACTGTCCAATTGCATTCGTTAAGAGATATATTTTTAGAGTTAAAATGTGAAAAAGTATCTCTAAAGATAGATTGTGAAGGTTGTGAATATTTCACCATTCTCGATTCTGATTGTGATACATTAAACCGAATAGAGCAAATTATTGGAGAATACCATTACGACTATCTACCTCTTAAAGCAAAACTAGAGTCATGCGGTTTTAAAACAGAATTTACAAAGCCAACGTATTTCTATGAGCCGGACAGAGAAAACAAATATTGCCTTATGGGGGTTTTCAAGGCATGGAAGATAAACTGATTCAATATCATAGAGAAAATACTTCAAACCAAGTTCATAACACAAATAATTTGTACCTTTTAAATGGGCATATTTCCAATTCCGCAGTTTCACGATATGCCATACAAATAGGAGAGATAGTCAATTTACAGAGTCATTTATTAACGTTATCGTTGACGTCTAAAATGTCTGAGCAGTGCGCAGGTAAGACTATCCAAAAGTTGAGGCTACCTGCAGTAATACATCCACTTGAAAAGCCATTTTTAGCTCTTGAATATTTGGTTAACAAGACCTTATCACCCAGAGCCTTGCAACAATATTTCGAGAAGAATGTATCTAATTCTAATACAGAAAATAATATAATTCATTATACTGACATAACTTTACCACCAATCATAAAGAAATTTATTTCTACTGTAACTGTGCATGACCTAATTTACCTCAAAAAATACTATATCCCAACAACTATTCAAGAAAAGAGATTTTCAAAAGTATTTTCGAAATATGTCGAGCAATACAAGAAATTTAAATCGATCATAACTGTATCAGAGAGTACCAAGTCGCAGATGGTAGAGGAAGGTTTTGAGGGCAATATTTCCGTCATATACCCACCTATCAAGAAAAATTTTGTTTGTTTATCTGCAGAAACAAGAGATTCAGTAAGATTGAAACTTGGCTTACCCCTAGATAAAAAATTGATCCTCTCGGTTTCTAGCAACGATCGGAGAAAGAATTTATCGGTGGTTGAAGAAACTGTGACCCACCTTGGAAATGACTTTAAACTTGTTCGAGTTGGCTCCCCCTGCAAAGATTCAATAAATTTTGAAAGAGTCGATAATAATACACTGAATCTAATTTATAATGCCTGTGATGTGATGTTGTTTCCGTCCTTATCTGAGGGATTTGGTTCTCCTTTAGTAGAATCTATGGCTACAGGCCTTCCAATTGTTGCTTCTGATATAGAGGTAGTAAGAGAGGTTATAGGTGAAGCTGGTATAATCGTTGAACCTACCGTTGATGCTTGCGTCAAAGGTGTAAAAGATGCTCTTGAAAATAATTCCTTTTTGATTGAAAGTGGATTATCGCGTTCAAAAAAATTTTCGTTAGCTTCATTTGCCAATGAAATGAATGCGTATTACAGAAATTTAATGAAACGAGGCGAATAATTGTTTTACCCGACAATATCCGTCGTGATTACTGCATATAATAGAAAGGAATATCTTGAAGAAGCTTTGCAATCATTGGAATTACAGACTTTTGAAAAAGATAGGTTTGAAGTAGTGTTGATGACAAATTTTGATTTCAGTTACGACACCCTTTTGAATTTAAGCGTTTACAACATCGGCACTTGCACCGTTGGTGAAATGCTATCTAAAGCATTGACCAATTCTAAAGGATCGATAATTGCTTTTTTAGATGACGACGACATGTTTGAAAGAAATAAGTTAGAGAAGCTTCACAATATATTCATTGAGAATCCTTCTATAATTTATTACCACAACGCACAGAATTTCGTAAATAACTCAGGAAAACTTGTTAATAATGGTACTTCAGTACTGTCTGGGATTCTCACCTCGGAAGAATTAATTAGAGATCTCCCCAAGCTCCTCAAGAGGCACAAAATCGGAGAATTATTCTTCAATCTAAGTTCTTGCGCTATAAAGAAAGAAGTATATTTGGATAAATCGAGCGAACTGAGCAAAATTAAAGGTCACACTGATGACTTTATGTTTTTTTCCGCACTAAATGGGGACAATAATTTGTATTATGACAAAGAACGCCTCACTCTCTATAGGATTCATGATAGTTCCTCTAGAATAAAGGGCGCTGTTAAGGCTCTTCATTCTCAAAGAGGAATCTCCTTGTACGAAGACTTATCGATATCAACTTTGACTATTCTGAACATGGTGGAGAATCAAACGCTAAAATCCGTTCTGTATTGCAGATTAGTCAAAGAGAGTACGAGACTCTTACATCTTTCCAAGGATCGTGATCGATTAAAGATTAACTTAAACATACAATTGTTAAGTAAATACGTGAAATTTGATTCCGGTAGTGTTTTTAATCGTTATATGTTACTTTTGTATTATATATTTATTTATGTAACATAATATCCCAATTTGGCAGCCCATATCAAAGATAAATTCTATTGACGTTATGCAATTCTTCAATTTATGTGCAATCAATGTTTAAGTGTAGATTAGAAATTTTGGTCCTTTAATTAGAGGGCTACGGTTGACCGGCTTTCAACGTTTCTTGGAAAAGAGTTATTAACGATCCATCTAATAAGTGAAACTAATTGGACAGGAAGAATACATCAAATGAGCAATCGCATTATGCTTCGAAAATAACTACCTCACCATATCTTATTCCAATGGTCATCCTGTCCGTAGTTTTTCTTTTCTTCTACAGGCAGGATTTTTTACCTCAAGCTATCCTTTCAGGAGATTTTGAGATACCATATCCATACCCGCCGCTTGTTGAACTGTCAAGTGCTGCGCCATGGTACAACATCTTTTCTTCATTCCTCTACTTGAATTTCTACAGTATATACGGATACATAGTGAATTCGCTCCAGGTGCTTCTTTACATTCCTGCCTATGTGACGATGTACATATTTCTAAGAGAGATTAACGTAAGAAAATTACCTGCAATAATATTATCCATGTTCTATCTCCTAAATCCCATAGTTCTTCCATCAGTCTTCAGTTACAACAACCTCATGTGGCCTGAATTCTATTTATTTTCTCCCATTTTTCTATTCCTCATACTAAGATACTGGAAATCTAGAGCTCTTACATTCCTCGTTATTCTGTCAGCGTTGGTCTCTTTCTACATCGAAATCCAGACCGCTCCGTTGTTCTTCAACATCAGACTCATTCTTCCAATCCTCGCCCTTCCATTCCTTTTTGTGCTTGTAAAGCGATTAATGATCCAAGGAGAAAGGATGAAGACAGTTTTGCATTTCGTCATCTTTGTCCTTCTCTTTGCAGCACTTAATATGTATCCGCTCTTTTCTGTCGCAGGAATAGCATCTAAAACTACTTCGCTTGCGGCAGCCTCAACTTCTGGATTTCAATTCTTTCATTATGGCAATGTCGTTTATACCTATCAGGATCAGAACTTGTTCTTTGCAATTTCAGGCCTTGTGGTGTATCCATTTTACCAAAACAGCTTTCTGATGGGTTACGGACAGATTTTCCTCCCCATTACTGCCATATTTGTTGCAGTAGTGGTCCTCTCCGTTATCCTATCGTTTATACGCAGGAGTGAATGCTCTGGGCTCAGAATTATGCTTTCTATATCGGCCATGGGAACCTGGGCATTTATCACACTTACTCAGGCAGGATACACTTTACCGCTTTTTACCAGATTTCCTTTGCTGTATCTCTGGGAGTACCCCTCATATCCGGAATCTGCATTAATAGTCATTTATGTTCCAATGTTGTCAATATTTTTTGTTAATAATCCGAGAGATATCTCCTGGGTCAAAACTAAAAAAAAGTTTTTGTCAAAACTTATCCCTTCTGTGAAAATCAAAAGAACAGGGCATATAGTGAGCATAATGGCACCACTTATTGTTGGGGTCCTGCTCTTTTCCTACTTTGCTCCTGTGGCGGCAACAAATTCCGGAGGATTCTCCCCTATCCCGGATTATGAGACACAGAGCCCCCTCTACCACGATATCCACAGTTTCTTTGCAAATAAAAGCGGGGATTACAAGGTTATGATAGTCCCATTCAACCAGACTGTTTACAAGGAACTCGGATCTGCTATTCCAGACTCAAATATCTTGGCACTCCCGTACGCATATCAGAACAATCCTTCAGCTTTCGCCAATATAGCTGATTTCCATGATCTTTATTCTGATGTGAGTTCCTCGCAATTTACCGGTTTTCAGCTTCTGTTGAACAACACTGGTGTTGAGTACCTGATTGTTTTGAAGTCATCCAATGCGATCAATAACGCTGTAAACCTTTCAAGTCTCAGTTATCTGGCTCCAGTAAGTAATACAGTCAATTATGTTATACTGAAATATACTGGTTACAAGTGCATTGAGGTTGAATCGAACCCATATGTTATGAATGGACATGTTAAGAATCAAAGCATAACCTTTGATTCAGAATTGAGCCTGAACTCCCATTTTACTAATTTATCAGGATATTCTCAAAAAAACCCGTATGTGCCGTACTGGGGTGAAGTCAGCAGTAACCTTCCCAACTATGAAGCTTTCAATTATACGCAAGGGGATGCTTCCATAAGGGTGCAGGGAAACTCTTCTGGTGCGAGACAGGTGAGTGAACTGTCACAATGGGTAAACGTCCCCGGTGCAGTAAACCTTAACCTAACAGCCCACATATTGTCACAGGCAAACTCAACCTCATACCTTTACATCATTCCCCATTCCAACGGCACCACAAATGCCTCCATCAATCCATACCAGTACCTAAAAAGGATCCCATCCAACGTTTACGGGAACATATCAATGACTGTAACTGTGCCTGGTAACACCCAATTTGTGGACTTTGGTATCATGGTCCAGAATATCACCCTAATTAATGGTTCGCTGAACATATCGTATCTTGACCTCAGAATGTCAAATGTAATCAACCCTGCGGAATATGAAAATTCGACCCAGGGGATGCTTCCATTCAATGCGATAAAGCATCCCGATGCGAACCTTTCAGGGTATGCCTACAGATCTGTTTTGCCCCTCTACCCTGACAACGGGCGTCTTAACCTCAGCCGCGGTGATTGGAATAACATGGCGGGCACCGGTTTTGAAGTAACACAGAGCAAATTAAGCGTGAAGTTGCCTAGGGGCGAATTACTATATTTATCAATTGCACCTCTCGCAGGAACCAGAGTCTACATCAATGGAAATGTGTTCAATACCTCATTCCAGGATACGATATTTGGTCAGAGTGTCAATGGAATCGTTAACATAACCACGAGCGGCAATGCAGTGTTCAAGTATGCTGTCCTTGTAGGTAATGTTAATGCTCAACTAGAAGGGAACATCAGTGTCACAAATAATAACGGGAAATTCAATATCTCCAACCCAAATGTTGTCAACGTGATTGTCTTGATCGGTTCTCCGCTATCATCCACCGACCAGATTTCTGCCAAGGTCTCACTCTTATCCGTTCAGACTGTTAACGGCGTATTGGAATACCTTTACGTAATTATGCCGGGAGGTAGTATAACCTATAATCTCCATGAGTCCCCCATAGATTTTCCCATGGTCATCTTCAACCTTACCACATTTCCCATAATCTTAAGCATATTGATTTATGGATACTATTGGCTCCGGAAGCATCGGATGCATTGATCTTATTACTACGACTTGATTGACTGCAAAACCTTTCTAAAATGATCACCCCAACCTGTGGATTCTGCGAGTCTGTATGCTGCATCTGACATAGAATTAAATAGAGCGTTGTTGGCGTAAATCTCAGTTATTCTTTGAGCTATTTCTTTAGGTTCATTTTCGTTTACAACAAAACCATTGACGCCGTCTCGAACAATTTCTGATGCACCTAATCCTTGCGAAACCACAACCGGACATCCATGGCCAATAGCTTCCAGGATACCGAGGCCGGTACCAGTCTCGTTGAAGCCAAGCCTTAGGAATACTTTAGCTCGGTTGTACAATTCTGAAAGCCCATTTTCAGTCAGTTCACTTATCGTCTCCACTCGATCATTCAAACCCATGGAATTCACTGAACTGACAAATTTCGAGAGATCTTTCACAGAATCCCATCTCCCGGCAACAGTAAGAGATATGTCTTCAGGAAGATATTTCAGAATCTCAAGATATTTCTCCGGTTTTCTGAACCTTGACCATTTTGAAACTGTTAGAAGAATAGTTCTATTTTTCTCGTTCACTCTTGGAAACGCATCTATACCAAGGTCAGCAACGATCATATTTTCAGTTTGTCCTATATGATTTATAACAGATTCCTTAATGTGCGAGGTGGTGCAAATGACACAATTTGATCTTTTCAATGTAATTTTCTCAATCTGGTATGCAATATTCATGAGAAGAAGGTTTTTCAATCCTCTTCTTTTTTTAGTATTGTGCTCCATAAACATAAAAGGGTTATCATGAAGAACAATAACTAATCTGATTCTGTGATTGAGTGAAAATGGAAGAATGATGAGCGCCGATAACAGTTGATGAGCCAATATAGTACGTGGATTAGCCCGCCGCAGGAAGGCATACGCTCGTCTTATGCTGGTAAAAATACCTCCCTCAATTGACATTTCCAGACCTGGAAAGTAGAAACTCATGTCTTTGGATTTACATGTACCGTTTGAAAGAGATATACCATTGATTTCTCTGAACTCCTCCTCATAGACCTCGGGTACAGGTTCTGAAGTGACAAATATTGTTGTGTCAATAGCTTTAGACAAGTACTTATATTCTTTCTTTATTATCTTAAAAAGGGCTCCTTTAGGTATGGCCCACGTATACACTACAACACTATCTTTTTTAGTTGACATTGGACACCTTTGTATACTCCCCATGTTGAATGCCCTTTAAGCAACATTTGATAGCCAACGACTCTGAATTACCGATTGACTCAATTCTCTTCAAAGTGATTTGTGACATGATTTCCGTGTTTATGGATGACCGGAAAGCCCTGATGATTGGAAAGGAATAACTCATCTTCTGATATTTGATCATGGGTAATACTGCAGTCACATTTCGTATAAAATAAACATCCTAATATGATTCTCCCATGAAAATCCTTTCTTGAAATTCCTTGACAAAATCCCGAAATGCCTCTGAAGGATAAATATCATTTCTTGAGTAATTTCCAGCACTGAGTACGGCCTTCAAGGCGGTAGTTATGTCATTTACACCATAATTCACAGAGATAAACCTCACATGGGGATAACTGCCATACTGTTCAGTATATTCCTCAAATTCTGGAACGATATTGTTAATACCGTAGAACATCGCGTATAACATAATACCTGAAAATCCCACAACCGTCCTATAAAGGGGTACGATGATATTGGATTTTAGAAATAAATAAAAAGTCCCCTCCTCTATGTAACCCTGAACCATGTCAAGAGAGCAGTGAAATTCCTTCCTGACATTTTCATACCATTGCACATCGTCCTTAAAATGCACATTGATTCCTCCTGCAAGGACAGTCTTGAATTTCCAAGATTCACTCCTGACCTCCTGGATTGCTAATAGCGCGGTTTTAAGGTCTTTCTGCGGTCACTAGAAACCGTATAGAAGAACCTTGGGAATATTGTTGTTGGGCGGTAGAACGAATATCGATGAAGATTTAAGCTTACCATTGAGGTAGAGTGCAGAGAAAGCTGCGACACTCTCTGTCTTGAACTAGATAAATTCATTTGTGATCCGAAAAGTATCGATAATAATGAGATTTTGTTTGTTTGTGGGCTGTACTCCCGCCATTTTTATAAAGGATTGGGTCTGTTAATAAATGGTCTCAACAAAATAGCCATTAAAAAAGGTATTCTAGAGCAATTCAGGATGGTAAACGTTAGATCGGGCTGTCAGTTGGATAGCTACAGAAGGATTATAAATCCAGCGATAAGGGGGGCATATTTTGCTTTGCGGGCGACTGACCCCGGAACAACTAATAAAATTCTACGGTGAATCTTTATAATTAGTATTTACTCTCCACAAATTCGGGGAAGGATTTGGAGAAGTGGTATTGCAATTACCTTTTGTGAGATACCTGCAATACTATCAAAATCTGTTGGTGTTTCTGATTGTAATCGAATACAAGTGGGGAGGGATTATTAACTCATTTAATCAAAGTGAAGCTGTTTCCATAATATTCAAAGCTTTTGAAGTACGCGAAAATTTTCCAACTGACTTAAAATATGCCCACGGATTAAGAACTTAACCCAATTTCTAGCTCACTTCTGGAGTTAAGAAACTGATTGAATTGTACCGCGCATGAATTGAAGATCTATTGATTTAAGAGGCATAATTCTATCCTGTTCCTAATATTGGAAATCTAAAGGATTACTCTTAGATTTTCTTTAGCACGTTCTATTTTTCCAGATACTTCTATTGAAATCGTTTCCAGATGTGTGCCAAAATATTCCCTCAGCTTCTGGGGTAAATCCTGCTCCCCACAAAGGACTACGTTTGAAAGTCCATCAGATTGTTCTGCATATTCTGGATGATTTACACAAACAACTCTGTTGTCGAAGGTTATCGCAGTTTCAAGAACCCCAGAATGCCCGCCCGGGGTGTTGTACGGAATCAATACTAGATCAGATCTAAGAAAGAGCCACATAATATCCTTTTCAGGAACGTATTCAACCCTTTCCCCAATTATTGAGGAGTACTTTTCAACCATACGTTGCAATTCTTCCGCATATGAAGGAAAACTAGTGTTTATTCTGCCGCTCAAAACAAGATGGAAATAATATCCCTCCTCTCGAAGGTCCATAAGAGTTTTCATGGCTAATTCCAGATTCTTTTGAGGGCCCCAGTAACCATGCAGGAGTACGATCCTCAAAGGCATTGGGTTTGAAGGTTTTTCTATTCTTTCCATTTTGTCTGACCGATTAATAAAGATTGATGCTAACCCCTCAAGATACCTTAGGTTGACATATCTGACTTTCGCCCCTTTTACCTTTTCCATAACTTTTTCTACATAAAGCCTGACGGGCATGAATGTCGGTATTGTGCGAAAAATCAGTCTTTCGATGCGGGAAAGAACATACTTTCTAATTAGATCCTTGCTTGAGTTGTACCCTAATTTCTCCAAGTCATTTGTAATTGTTGAGTTGTGATATATTATCTTTATATTTCTATTCCCTAATTTGGTCAGAGCGACTGGTGCAGTTAAGCCAATTAAGTTAATCAATGAGGACCTTCCAAAGACTGTAGGAAGGAGATTAAAAATTACAGAATCATATTTTTTCCAGTCTATACTGTAGAGATTTAAAGTCGAAAATGGTTTCTGTGAATCATAGAGAGGAAGCACATTAACCTTATCGGGAACATATCCATCTTCTTGATCAGCATTTGGAACATGGCAATATACATCAATAGATTCCACTTCACTAAGTTCTGACAAGGCATAGACAATTGCGCTTCCAACGGTTACCAAAGATTTCCCATGGTTTATGAAGTTCCCAATGTATGCCAATCGCACTATTCTGCAACGAAATTTAATTTAAAATGATTGTCCCTTTTTAGTGCCTCTTCACGATGTAATATATATTCATAATAACATCTTTGCCCCTACAGTAAAGCATTTCACTTATCGATGTCTTATGACTTGTATCAATATTAAAGAGGCACTTTATCCAGATGTACCACTGGAAAATTTAGGATGATATTTTCAAGTAAGTTTCTTAGGTGTTGACTAGCGGTAAAAACATTAAGTTTTTCCGCACATGAAAATTTCATCGGTATAATACGTTACCTGTTAACCGGTGGAGAGGGTTTCATTGGAAGAAACATAAAATCACAGCTACTCAACGAAGGGAGCGAAACCCTTTCGCTTGATATTACAGGGAGTCCTGATTACAACATAAACATAATGGATCTTAGCGAGTTAATGGCAGCCACTTCCGATATAGACGGGATTTTCCATTTAGCTGCAGTCACTTCACCACCGCAGTTCGAAGGTGATCTTTTCACTGGCTTTGATGTTAATGTCAGAGGGACCCTGAATGTTTTAAAGGCGGTATCCGCCAACCATGTCAAAAGGATTGTCCTTGTCTCATCATCCTCAGTTTATGGAAACATATCCAAAGCAGGAAGTGAGGACATGCAGATCCCAGGTCACGAAAACATGTATTCAATGACAAAACTCTTCGAAGAGCATCTTGGAAAATACTTCACCAAAAGGGGGAAGTGGTAGTTATCTCTATGCGTTATTTCAATCCATACGGAATCGGGGATAACCGCAAGGGAATTTACTCCAGCATAATGAAGAAGTTCTTGGAGGCAATACAGAATGGAGATGTGCCTGTCGTTTACGGTGATGGGACCCAAAGCAGGGACTTCGTGTATGTTGAGGACATTGCTGAAACCACAATAAGAGTTATGGGGAGAGGCAGGCCTGGGGAAGTATACAATGTTGGGACAGGGTCACAACGACATTCAATGACGTGGTAAGGGCAATGGCGTTGGTGCTAAAAAAGGAGTTAAATCCGGAATATGTGAATAACCCATTCAGAAATTACCAGCTCTTCACTCTGGCTGATATCAATAAAACCAAGGAACATTTAGGGTGGCATGCTAAAACCATAATCGAGAATGGAATAACTGAGATGGCGCGCCATATTGGTCTTATTTGATCCTACCACAATTCGTCCCAATTCCTAGGTTAGTGGAAAACGTCCAATGTCGGAGTTTTCTGACTAATTGGAGATTGTATGGAAACATTCTCTGGGGAAGATTAGTTCGCTATTTTTATCATATATACATCTACATATCTCGTTTGTTACCTGTAAATATGCCAAAGGTCAGGATAATTCTGCTTAGGCAGTTAAGGGATACGGTGGAAGACTCCCTCCGTAACGGTGCACCTGAATAAGAAGATAAAAATGGAACAATTTCACATTCTCAGGTTATTTCAGATTTATCCCAGGGTACAATTAATTTAGATAGTGAAATAAATCTGAAATCATACAATAGCCCATTTCTCATATTTCAGGGATAAAGAGTCTGCTATAGTAATAATCGATGGAGAATTTGAACTGTGTTGCATAACCCATGCAATAATTCTTCTTGAAAATAGGATGGGTGTTGTTTGTGCAGAACAACAACCCATCAGTCCATGGAAAGAGCAGTAATAAAAGGATATGGTCCCTGTACAATGAATCGCTTGTCAGACGCATGAAAGATATCCTTGACCTCGGGGATACCGGGACCTACAGGCATGATCTGAAGTATCAGAACCGGGGGAAGAACGGAAGACCCTTTATTCTTCCGGATAAGATCTCTAGATCCTGTCTAGAATAAGGGCAGTCTTCAATGCATCATTCAGATCCCTGGAATCATACATGAGAATATTCCAGGAAATTCTAGGTATTCCGGGAATATCTTACGCCTCAATCTTCAGAAGAATAAGGAGGAACAAAGTGCCTGAGATCATGAATGCATCCTCTTCTGTTGCAATAGATTCTACAGGTTTCAAGACTACTATCAGAGGTGACTGGATGTCCAACAAATGGGCAAAGAAGAGGAAGGGATGGATCAAGCTTCATGTCTCGGCAGACACAGAGAGGATCATGGCATCCCGCATTTCCCTTACCACAGAAAACAGCCATGATGCCACTCAGTTCGGTAAACTTATCACTGGATCGGAACACAGGGTATTCGCGGACAAGGCATATGATTCCAGGAGCATCTTCAATTTATTGAGGAATAATGGCAGCGAGGCCATTATTCCGCTGAGAAAGAACTTCAGCACCTTATCAAAGGCATCTCCCCTGAGAGGGAAGACAGCAAGGGAGATCAGGAAGCTTGGGGAAGAGGAATGGAAGCGCATCCATGAATATGGCAAGAGATGGACTGTAGAGATATATTTCTCAGGCCTTAAGCGGGTAATGGGTGAGATCATAAGGGCAAAAAGAACGGATTACATGATCCAGGAAGTCGGCCTGAAGGTGCTCTATTACAACATCATGAGAGAAAATACAAGGGCATATGGGTAGTTATGCAACACAGTTGAGAATTTGAAAAAGCAAAAATAAAGTTACCTCCAATAGAGAAGTTAGCCTATTAAAATGACAGAGCACTGGGATACGGGGTAGGACTGTCAGATGGTGTTGACAAGACTAATGAAGACTACGAGATAACCTCTCCCTTCAGTGTGAGTGGGAAGCCCATTGAAATGCGGTCGGGTGATAATGACCATAAGGCTATGATTGAATACATGAAGGTGCCTGATGCTGCATAATAGGCTGCCAGTCCTACCTCATATTTGCCAGAACTATTGCATAATCTGCGCTGATTTTAGCTTAAACCAGCACAAACTGCTGCCTTAAAGTATTAAAAATGCATAAGTTAACTGTCTAAAAGTATACAAAACTGTCCAAAACTGCTGCCATTTTCTGCCTGTTTAATCCTTGCTATTGGGGGAATGTAAGTGCATCTGTGTGCGAAGGACCTTTCCTCCCTTGATCTTGCAGAATCTTCAAGGGTTGTGAGGTTCGAACTAATCTGATCCTGAATCAGGTTAGGAGGGACTCAACCAGAATGATAGAAAGTTTGCAGATGAACAGGTCGCGGTCTGGATTTTAAATTGAGGAAATGGATCCTCGGAATTCAATCCTATTATTGGACTATTTTGGCTTGGAATTATGTGTTACTAGTGTTTGCAGGAATATACCTGCTCCCCTGTATGATACCATAATAGGCCACCACCATGAAACCCCTGACTGGATTTACGTAATATTCTGGATACTGTGGGAAAATTGTTATTTTATATGTCTGACCTTCAACCAGAGTGTTTGAGTTGTTAGTCGTCCAGAGAAGCATGTTCCCATTCACGATCGGGCCATTAGGGAAAACCCTGAAAAATACCGGTGTTCGGTTTCCGTTTCCATGATAAGATATAGTTAAATTCATCTGACTCACTTGACCTGTGGCATTGGAGCTCGCATAACTTACAGAGGTTATCTTAAATGTTCCATGGGAATTCTGGGCATCTTCGTGGTATCCTAATGCCATGCTGCCAACAATCAACACTGCAAGAGCTGCCACAAGTGCTTTATCCCTTATTTTAGGCAATTTAAAGTTGTATTTGTTGCTGGAAACCGTTGCGCCCTCTGCTTTAGGATATACAGGACTCAATTTGCCCTTTTCCATGGAATCGAGCATGGGAATTAATGAAAGCAACATCCAGTAGAAGAGGTATTGAGAAAAAAGCCTGTAATCAAAAAGAAATATGATTATGGGAAAAGCAAAAAGAGCGTATTTCAGCTCCCTGTATTTTATGACGTAAAGGAGGAAAAATGCAATCAAAAGATCAATCATTGCAATTGTGAAGTATATCGCAGGAATATTGAATATCCCAGAAAATGATAATTGAGGTACTCCAAAACCTATACCAATTAAAGGAGCAAATTCATTGGCCAGCATGGATGTAATCCAGTAATCTGGGCCTTTAGAAATGAAGTAGCCATTTACTGCAATGAAAGCTCCCCCGGTCACTAGAGTCCAAAGCAGCATTTTTCTGATGCCATACTCTTTGTACAGAAAAAAAACAAGGAAAGGAAAAGCAAGTATTGGGAATTGCTTTACAGAAAGTGATAACCCAAACAGCAACCCAGATGTTTTGTATCTCGGCAAAACAAAATATGAGAGCATGAGAAGAGCTGCCCAAAGTGCATCGGTATCAGCTGATCCCCCTTGATATACATAGGTGAGCAGAGCTAGGAATGGAAGGATTGCATAAGCGGAGTGGAGCCACTTTTTTCTCGACCATGCCCTATACCATACGATCACCACTGGAGCAATAAGGAATGGAAGCATCACGATGGAAGCCTTCAATTTCAGCAGAACGGCGGGAATGAATACCAAAAATGAAAGGGCAGGATAAGTGAGGCTGTTAACATAACCGCCTGTTGTCAGAGGAGTGATGGGATCAAATGCCTGGAATCTGAAATGGTAATAGTTGAATGCATTTGCCATCAGTGCCGGGTTGTAGGGATTCAGACCAGAAAGGAAAAGGTGTGCTGCGTAGATGTCGAAAACGGACTCATCCGTAGGAAAAGGTGGTGAAATTGAAGAGAACATGTAGAGGAGGAACGCAAGGGACACAATCACGAGGATGATGAAAATCAAGGGCGCAAATTTGGAATTGTCCAGTTTCTTCAGGTCCAACCTGACCAGAAACGGCATAAGAAGAAGGGGTATTCCTAATACGAGAAAATAATACGGATTTATGGACTGGTTTATTGCATTATTCACTTGTGGTGCAGTTACAGAAAATAAGTAGGAAATTGCTGATATAACGATGGATACTGTAATTAGGACATATCCGTAAGTGTGATTCTTCAGTTCGGTTGTGCGAACAGATGCGTAAACGCAGAGAAATGCAAGAACAACTGATGACCACTCAAGAAACCATGCCAAAGTATTCAGGTACCCAAGCCCATTCCAGGCTGCGTTTGCGCCCACAAAGAGAAGGCCAGAAACAGCCATGAAAGCAAAACGAAGAGCATGTTCCCTGCTAATGATGGTTTCCAGCTTATTCCTCCTGAAT
>JAKBQK010000361.1 GCA_021835265.1 Thermoplasmata archaeon | reverse complement strand
AAATGAAACTTTCCTTGTTTGGGTCTAGTTTGTACCATTGTTTTTGTACCAGGTTTACCTATTTCATATAAATGGAAAGGTTCGAGTGGTTCTTTGAAGACACGTTCCCTAATCTCAGAGATAGTAGTAGGGAATTTCTTGTATAGTTTCACCAAAAAAGTTTTACATTCCTCGTCAATGGCGGTTACTATACCAATCATTATCTGCCTTTCTTTCCCTTTTAATTTATTTCCAAAGACAACGAAGAGAGGTAAGCCGTAATCTCTAGAACTCCACATGCTATTTATCTCATTTTCATCCGTTTTCTTGTTTTTAGTATCTGGAAAATCATAAACTAGATACTCTTCATCAGTTTGGTCCTTGTATACCGTACCGGTTGATAGCAAGGTTTTGGCAACACGCTCACCCAAACCTTTGAGTGTTGGTGCATATATTCCTCTTTGTGTTCTAATGATACCATTAGATCTTAGGTCTTTGTATAAGACCAGGTTATCGCTTTTAATTTTAAGTTCATTCCATAACTTTTTTCTCCGTTCAAACTCTTGAGGAATAGTATATTCAAATAAGTCGTAGTGAAATAGGCCATCAAGTACCCAGAGATCAATTCCAACCTTTTTTGAAAGTTCGTTTAATGTATTATTGAAATCTCTGTAAAATCGTCCTCTTGGTTCCTTCTTCACTTGGGGCAGCAAATCATATTTTTCTAAGAATTTCTCGCTCTTACTATTCCAAACTCCGTATTTTAGTGAAGATGAAACTAAAAGAAATGGAGTGTATATTCCATAATCTAATCCTTTAACCTTTGGCATTGAATCAATTCTATCTGCTATATCTAAAGAGGTATCTGTAAGGGTAAGAAGAGCGGTCCTTAATTTTTCCTCATTAGTTTTCAAATTTTTTATCTGCCTGTCTAGTTGCGTCCAATGATGGTTGTTTCTAAAATGGAGAAATTCATAGAACTCTTCTATGGGTAAGGTTGACAAGTTATTATGTGAGAACTTTACCTGGAATTTAGACATTACCTTGTTCTTTGAAGTAAACAGGTCACTATGCGTATTCGAATTGGAATATAACTTCTTGAGGCTATCTACCGCTTTAATAAGGTTATTACTGTAAGTACTCATAACAGAGATAGTTCTTGAGTCTTAAAAATTTCTTCCTTAAAGACAGACTCTCTAGTAATTTATGTCAAAATTTAACTTATTCCACTTATTACCCTACCAATGTCAGATAAACTAATAGCAATAACAATAACCTCATCCAAGGGGTCCTCATTAAGAATAACCCTACCGAAAGAGATAGCAGAGAAGTTGAATGTATCAGAATCTGGGCACATCGGATTCTATGAAGTCAATGGGGGGATTGTGGTTAGGAAGATTGAGTAAATTAGTGCTTCAAACCTGTTAGTGACCTTATAGGAACGCCGATGAGTAAGCTTTGACTGCGTTTATTATCTCTTTCTGCAATTTTCGTTCTTCCGTATCACTCAAAACAGGATAACCTCGGGGGAGAGTTTTAATGGTTTTTTCGGTCAGTGCCTTCTTCATTACCACCTTAGATATTGAATCATTTGGGAATACTCTTACGCTACCCTTCTTGAACTTTACGATAATTGGATAAGTCTTTGGATCCCAGCGACCTGAAAAATCAGATGTTGGATCGTTATAGATAACCTTCTCTACCAGAGCATCCCCAACAATCTCCAACTTGTAGAAGAAATACACCCTAGTTCCTTTTGATAATAGATGATTTGGAACAGGAAACAACATCTTACTGTGGTCTTCCCAAGTTGCCTCAATCTTCTTTTTATTTCCTTTATTCATCATATAGTGGATAGCATAATGATAAGCGTATTTCCTGTTTGGAAGTATATCCGTTAAAAATCCTCTGAGTGCTCCTCTGTTATAACTTACTCGCTCATTCTCAGTCCAATCTCCCTTATCTGTAACACCAAACTCTATGTCAGAGTGTGGGAATATGCAAGATACAGCCTTTTCTTCTACCATCCTATGATATGATGTAGCCTCGATATTAATTTTTCGTTGCTTGAATAAAAGTATTAAAAAGGATGCCTAAGAATGTGATTTTTGCAAACATCATTCTTCTCATAGAGGCTAATATTTGCTCATAGTGAAATTGACTAATTCGGATATCTAAATATCGGATATTATGTGATAGGCAAAGAACTATTAATAAGAAAAATATCATGAGTTTTATATTTCATAATAAACAGATTAATATAATGAAAAATTCTATTGCAATATGGAAGAGTGGGAGTTCAAAAGCTTAATTGAAAAATTTTATTCAAGCTTGACAGAAGGAAGTAAAAGAGAATACTTGATGCTATTTTCAGATCTTCAGATTCAGATTGAGGGGTGGTTTAGGGGAGAACTGATGAATTATCTTAAAAATGAGAAGGTAAAGATAACAGTATACAATAGAGAAGTTCCAATAAACAATAATAACAGAAGAAAGGTTGATCTAAGAATTGAGGTCAACAATGAATTTTACTGGATAGAACTAAAGCACATCCTTGTTGGCTGCCAGAAGAATGATATTTATAAATTAGAGTTTTATTTTTCCAATAACGCATATATCCATAACGATATTAAGAAGCTTCAGGAAATTGATAAATCAAATGAACGACAGCATGGATACTCTCTCGCCTTTATATCTACAAATTATTCCTGTGATAAATGTAAAAATCCGAAATTCGAGGAGATAAATTCGAAGGAAATACTTGAAAAGCAGTACAAAGAAGTTAAGAAAAACAAAACAGATATTGAACAAGATGTAACCGATGTGTCATGCAATTATGACAGCATTACGCATTTTGGTTATTTGCTTCTTGAGGTAAAAATGAAAAATGGGAATGTTAAATAAGTGAAAAACTTTCTTCCTATGAGATTCTAGGCGATCTAAGTATGTGATGAACATACCATATTAAAATTTGCATACTTCGGATGTAATTAGGCCAAAGCAATGCATATTAGTTTTACAAACAGAGAGGATAATGACATTATTCATCTGGGAACATATGTTCAGGTTTGACTCATCTTCCTGAATGTAAACGACTTCCCGTTGCTCTCTCGCACCGATACATGATCCACCTATCCTCACATTTTCATATATGCTTATCCTGCTGGAATAATGCCACAGCAAAACAAAAGACAATATTGAGAACTTCTGCATATGGGAGAGAGCCAAAAAAGAGTAAACGATAGGATCAAAATCTCTAAGATAGATTATGTACAGTAAATTTTTCATAGCAAAATCAAAAGGAAATCATACTTATACATAATTTTACATACCAAAATAAAGATAGCGTAAATTCTTTTATAAACGAATCCACGATATAATACATTCTGAAATAGTTAAGTTTAGGTTATACATGGAAGTCATGAGTATGGAAAGTGATTATTATTATTGGATTAATTATATATTTGTAAATGTGATTGGAGGGTATATAAACCCTCATAGGTGTTTTTCTTTAGTCTTTAAATAGTTAGAATAATATATAATCTATCT
>JAKBQK010000040.1 GCA_021835265.1 Thermoplasmata archaeon | reverse complement strand
TAAGAGTAAAAAGCAGTTCTCTTTCCTATATATTCAAGGTAATTATCAATTAATTTAAGTCTTTCAAGACTGTCAATTATTTCTCGTTCCTTAAATCCTCCAAACATGCTTGCAGCGATCTGTTTTGAACTTAATCCTGCTTTGATTCCTTCTCGAAACTTTAACAATGTGTTAATGGGACCATAGTCTACTTTTTCATCCCTTGAGAATTGTAGATTTGCTTCTAACCTCCAAAGATCCTTCTCACTCACTGAATGCGGTAAAAGTGCCATTTCGATGTACGACCACCTAGGTTCACCAGTTTCCTCAGAAAGAAGTTCGAAAATTGCCATACGACGATTTCCATTGATTACGTATCCGTCAAACGTAATTATTCCTGGCTCGAGTTGTCCTATTCTAATGAGATCGGCTTTCAGAATCTCAGTTTGTTTGGGGTTAAGGGTCAACAACAATTTCCTTAGTTCAGAGGAATCTTTCTTGTTATTTGGGTCTAGCTCTCTTCCTTGTTTACTAACCAAAGCTGCATATTCCGCTGCAAATCGTCCGTTCCTAATGTTGTATCTAAGCAACTCAGTTGGAAAACGATAAACAAGCAAGTCTTCCCTTTTACCAGAGATCTCCACTGGAAGAAATCTGTTAACATAAGAATCTTGATGTTGTTTGATGTAAACATCTATTTCTCTACTAAGGTTATTACTAAACGCCAATTCAATACCTCCATATTTCCTATACCACTCAAGTTTGATTCTTTTGTTTGGTTCTTTCGAGTTCTTTAATACATACTTCAACCGTTCTTTCTATATATTTTTCATGGTGCTGAGAATCAAGCATATTTGATTTGTACAAAAGTATCTGGCCCATAACTATTCCTCTTATATCCGCCTCTTGTAAACCATTTCCAGAAGCAGAAAGTCTCCTTATCCACATTTTTGATGAATTCGTTACTGCATTATATCGATGCATCTTCGTGCCGGGATCGTAAATTGTACAGACAATACAAGCGTCATAACTAACTTTCCCATTTTTCCTCAAACCAGTTTTACCCTCTGATCTGATATAATGGATGTTTTTCACAAACATTCCTGCATTATTTAATGCATTAGCTAATCCTGCCCATGCCCATTCTTGGGTATGGTGAAATGTAAACACAAGTAGCCCTTGCTTCTTCAAAACTCTTCTAACTTCGGAGAATATTTTGGAAAGCGCAGAAACAAACTCATCTTTACTCATTCTTTCTAATGGAGCCATCACAATCTCCTTGTCTCTTGTAGAAGTGTGACTTTTGAACAAATCTGGATAATCATTAAATAGACCTAACCTAAGCCAAACATAAAAAAAGTCAGATAATCTAGAATATGTCATAATATCAAAATACGGTGGATCAGTAATTACTAGATCAATGGATTGATCAGGAATGAACGACAAGTTATCGGAATTTCTACAGGTTATCAACGCATTTTTATCTGTTTTTGCTAAATCATCAAAAGTATTTGCGAGTTCACTAAATTTATATGGGATGTTTGATGTTACAAAATGCCGTTGATGCTTCTCTGTAACTTGCATTCCCAATTTTTTTGCCATAATAAGTTTGTTAAATGTTTTGCTAAACGTCCCTCTACCGAATCTTCCACCCCATACATTGTTTTCTGCCATTCTTTCAGTGGGGTGGTAAGCTGGAATTGCAAAGGACGCAGAGATTTTATCCCATTTCGTTTCGAACTTGCAAAGTAAATTATTAGTTTCAAGACTCGCCGAAAAAGCAAGCAATAGAAATTCCCTTGATTGCCTATCAGAAATCTTAATTATTTCGTCTAAAAGCATCGAAAGGTTCAAAAGTTGACGAGAGTTGAAGAGTTCAGAGAAGTATGCATAACCGTGGCTAGTAGGTCTTTGATCCTGTTTACCTTTTGATGGTATTGCTTCTTTAGGAAAAGGAAGTTTGTCTTTCATTGCTGAAAAATCATTCACTGCTCGCAAGAAATTTAGAACGTCTAAATTTCCAGGTTTCTTAATACCGCGACCGCAGGTTTCGCAGTCATATTCGATGCAAAACATTTTGGATTGTAGTGGTCTGCCTCTAACCTTAATTGCTTCAACCACAGATTGTTTAGTTCCACAAGGGCAGGTGAAGTAACCTTTTGAAGTGTTTCCATTTCCAGGATTAAACTCGTTTTTACAGTTTGGACATCGTACGCACTTATTACTGTCATTGATGAATACTTCGCCGCAATTAGGACATAAGACAGTAAAAATTTTGTGATGTGCATTGTCATCCTTTTCTAATATTACATAATCACGAAACATATCTGTAACTCTACCACAAGCCTTGCAATCTATAGTCGTGTTCCATAGTACATAGATAATTTCTGATCTATGCCCATTAGAGCATTCAGTTTCGTAATATGAACTTATTTTTTCCCCAACGGAATCTCTCAAACGCAAATATTCTTTTTCTAATTTGACCAAATCAAAAGGTTCGACCTCCATTTTGGTTATAAACCAAGCTACAGGGTTAATATCTATACCAATGACTTTACACCCAAGCCTTAGTCCTTCCATCATAGAGACACCGCCACCTACGAAAGTGTCAAGGATAACAGGTTTCCAGTCAAATGTTGTATTTTCTTGATATTTTTCCCACAAGAGTTTAGGGTTTTGACCTGAATACAACGATGCAAGTATTAGTCCTCGGAAAACACTTCCAAGCCTGCGAGCCCACCATTTGTGTATTCTATATATCGGTATTCTACCATTTGCTTCCCTAATTGCCAACGGGCTTATTTCCTCTATTGGTAAATCAAATTCTATAAATTTTTTCTCTAAATGCAACACACCCTTTATATTATCAAGATCTCTAAGTTTATTCAATGGGCTTCCTCCTTTTATATCAATTAGAAGTGTTATCCCGTTGATTCACTTTTCTGTTCATTTGCAGCTTTTTTGGAAAAGGCACGATTACAATCTTTCCTTTGTATTTAGTAAGGCAAATATTACGTCCGTCTTTCCCATTTTTAGCTCTTAACATCCAATTTATGTTAGAGGATCCTACTTTCATGCACTATTGTGTTATACTGAGCACTCTTATGCACTTTTCGGTGCACGGAGAGTACCAAATTCTCCCCAATAACCTCTGACTCACTAATATGATATCAAAAGGTCTCTATAAATCTTGCACCTGTTATTTTGCAGTTTTGATTTCATATAGCAATATGGTCTATATTGTGGTTTGTCGTTTTTGTACCATTGGTTCAACTAGGTGTCTAAATATAAAATTGCCCGATAGATAATGATTCCTTCATTCGTGAATACCCATATTAATTGAGAGCAAAATGAGTAAACAGTAGAAAACTTGCAAATCCCATTAAACAGATACCAGATTTAAATAAGGATAAACAATTATGTATCAGATCATGGGGAGCCCCAGTGGCTGAGAGGATCTTAAAGATCGACCCTTTGAACCTGATCCGGGTAATACCGGCGGAGGGATTGGAAAATGTTAGAAGGAAATAAATCAAATCCATTTAAGAACAAC
>JAKBQK010000111.1 GCA_021835265.1 Thermoplasmata archaeon | reverse complement strand
TCCCGCTATGCCCGCATCCTTTTTCTCATCATTCACTGCAGTTGGATTCAGGCCACAATCAATACTGGGCATTCATCTTTTACTTTCTAACCAGATATGTTGATTGGGGCTCATATGTTAGCTATCCCCAAAAGGGTGTTTTAAGATGGTGGATTAATTTCTGGAACAAAGTGCCAGCTATTATAAATTGCACAGAAAGGGAGAAACTAATACGACTTTTTTTACTCTCGCCGAATTGGTACTTTTAGTTACTTTGGTTGTAGGAGGTTCAATGTTTTACATCTCTTCTATCTCTACGACAATTTACTAAGATTCAATTCAGAAAATAATTTCATTTTGATTATCGTAAGTATAATTGTGACAATAACAGCATTAGTTCATAAAGGAATACGAAAGCAAGAAAAAGACTAGGTTGGAACTCAAGGTGTAAACAGGAAATGTGAATAGATAATAACATTCATATATTTTCTAACGTAAAGAAATATTATGTTTTCTGTTAAGAAGCATTATTATTGGAATGGTGATTTATTTTGAGAAACAGCGATTTAGTGAGAATCATTTCCAGAGGTTGTTCATTATCTGACGCCGATGAGGATGAGGTTAGAAAGATTGTAAAAAAAATACTTTCAGAGCTTGGGTGGCCTATTTCAAGTATTGAAGAGGAAGTTAGAGTACAGGGTGGAAATGGTTTCGTGCGCGCTGACTTTGTTGTGGGCGATGGAGACACTAAATTTGTCATAGAGACAAAGGGACCATCATTCTATGTCGATGAAGAACATTTTGTAGGGCAATTGATAGCATACTTAAGGTTACTAAACATAAAGTACGGCTTTCTCTACAATGGAAACCAGCTATTACTTTTAGAAAAGGATTCCACCACTCCACTATTCAAATGGGAGTGTGGAGATGATGCTGAGATTTTCAATTTGTTTTCCAAAGGTGATTTTCCAAGCAAAATTCAAGATTTTGTCAGAAAAAGATATGAAGATAATATGCTGAAAATTCTATTGTCTGAAAAAGGGGACGAAATTAAAGACAAAGTATCAAATTTGATTTCAAGTGAATTAACCGTTCCCCTTGAAGTTGTAAAGAGAAACCTGCTATTAAGCATAAGTGCCAGATCCTCGCCAACTGATGAAAGTAAGGCTCGATTGGTGCCTTCGGTTAAGCGAAGTCAGTTAACTTCACTAACAGATGGTAAAGTGATTGTATGTCCAAGTGACCCCTCTGGTGTAGATTGGATCACAAAATACAATGTATGGAGATCAGTTAAAATCAATAAGAAACCAAAGTATTTCGCTTTGTACGTCAGTTGGCCAGAATCTAAAGTCCTCTACTTCGGGGAAGTTGAGACAATTAAAGACGTTGATGATCCTTCATTGCTCAGAGAATATTCTATGCCTCCTCCCGACTCTTCAGACGTAGGAAAAAAAGCAGTAATATTAAAAGAGGGAAGTCTGAAGAAGTTGACAGATCCTATTGGAATAATCAGAGGTAGGGGGAAAGGAGTTCTTGGTCCAAGGTATACCAGTCTTTCAACTTTCATTCAGGCAGACACGGTAGATAGCTTGACTCCAGATGAATGAGAAATTTACTGTATTTTTTATCTCTCCCATAGAAGTAAATTTATTGGTTAGGGATACCAAGTGAGGGTATCGCTACTTTTTTTGTTCGCGCGATCCAGATGTACTCATCAAGATATTTAATAGGTTTCCATCACTCTCTAAGAATTTTATTGTATTTTTCCATTTCTATATCTGACTCTCACATGTGGTTCTTTAAATTATCCCAAAACAGAGACTTCAACTTCAGTGAGAGTTTTATCGAAATCTGTTCATCATCCTTGAAAATTTCCTTTACTAAAATCTGCGTCACTTTTAGTAAATGCAGGTATGAGGGCCCTAACTAAAGTCTTGTCCTCTGATGTAGTACTCTCTTAATCCTGTATCCCACATAAAGAAAAGATTAGGTTTGATGATGTGAAGGATTTTAGAAACACCCGTATCATTTATCTTTGGAATCTTGGCTAAAGTAACAAAAAGATTGGTTATGACTTCCAGTGTTTTTTCGTCATTTAAATTTAATTCTATAAGCGAATTTTGCTATGACTTACTTAGCTCTCTCGTATCTTTATTATACAGTTCGTCTATTTTAGGCGGTACTTTGGTATTTGACACCCTCATTCTCCAATGATTGAGGAAGTCAAAAGTTACTCTACCCGGTTTACCTTTTTTAATCCCACTATACTTTCGGAGAATCTCCCATGTAAAAAAATATCGATGAGGTTTTTTAGTCATAGTCTCTGTGATTGCATTGATAGGTTTTATCCAGTTAACTGTTGATGCAACCTCAACCAAAAAGACGACAAAGTAAAATTTCACTCATTCATTTCTATTCCATTTTCACAAAAGGCGATCTATTGGTTATTTGGAGAGCTGACACAGGAGCTAGATAAACCATAATCTCCGACACATCCTTCGGATTACACGAATGGGTCACAGTGTGTAACAACAATAAAAAGCAATTTCATAATGTGATAATTGACCCTATGATATTCATATTTTCTAAATATTTAATATCATTTGACTCCAAGCAATAAGCAATCTACGTAGGCTCAGATTCCATTATTAATTGCGTCAGAATACAATTCTTTTTGCCAGCCAAAAGCGATTGGTTCTGCTCTGCTAAGTAAGACCTTCTTTATTGAATCGTTGTGTGACTGGCATACCGTTCTGTCAAGAGACTCCATAAGGCCATAAACCCAAATAAAATCAATAAATTTTGTAAGTTTATAGTATAAAGACTAGGCAATAAATAAATATTTGAGTAGTAAATCTTGCAAATGTTATTTCTGTCATCAAGACAAAATTACAAACTTAATTAGGTCAAAACTAACTTATTAACAAAGGTGAACCATGGTTATGAAAAAGTTAGTTTTGTCAATAGGTGAGTTCTTGCGGTAAACAATAAAAGAAATGGGCTTGAATCTGTTTGGTTTCTTATGGAGTAAATCTACATTGTTCATCAAAAACAACGGTGGGCAACAGCTTGCTAACATTGGAAATAACGAATTAAGCCACTGGAGGGTTTCGATCCCCCGACCTGCTGATTACAAATCAGCTGCTCTACCAACTGAGCTACAGTGGCGGTTTTGAGAGATATTCTACTCAAACATAAAACTTTCAGTAAGCCCGCAGAAGATAATGTATGACGAGTCTTCAATTCAGTTGAGATTTAGACCAATAAAACGTATTTTTTAATACTTAAACTTCACTGCACAAGTTTATTATCAAATACTCCAATGTGGCTCCACATGGAATCTGTGGAAGTAATCAGGAACATGCCTACCTCAGCCAAACTGCTTCTACGAGTTCTGAAGGAAAACAAAATATCCCGCTTCGATGAACTGATGGAAGAGACCATGCTTTCCAAGAGGACCCTGCTTTATGCAATCAAAACGCTCAAGGAACTGGACCTCATTGAAACCCAGATCTGCATGAGCGACGCAAGAAGAAGATTTTACTGTGTCAAGCTGC
>JAKBQK010000387.1 GCA_021835265.1 Thermoplasmata archaeon | reverse complement strand
CCTCCAACTACTGCATATTGTACAAGTGCTCCCTGAGTGAGAACATACACAACAAAGAGAAGTGTAAGAGGCGTTACAAGTGACGCTATAATGTACGAAGGACCTCTGACAATTACCTTCACACCATAATACCATGCAAAGGTAAAAATGAATTTAAGATTCAAGATCAACACCCCTCATTATGAATAGATCGTCCAGTGTGATTTTTTTAACAGTCCTGCCTTCTCGTATGTATGTTTCAGAATTTTCAATTGTATCATATTTCACGTATATCCCACCCACCCTAAACGAATCGGACAGTTCTGTTTGTGATTCAACCCTTACCTTACCTGCGAATCTTGATAGTAGTTTCTTAACTGTTCCCCTATCTATAATATGGCCACTGTCCTGAAGATATACAACATCTGATAGATTTTCTGCTTCTTCCATGTAGTGGGTAGTTAGCAGTACATTTCCTGAAAGTTTCTTGATGGCTGACCATATCTCAAGTCTGGAAAGTGGGTCCAAACCTGTTGTTGGTTCATCCAAAAAAACAAGTTCTGCATTAGATGCAAGCGCAAGTGCAACAAACATTTTTCTCTTCATTCCTCCGCTCAGAGTATCTGATGGCTTATTTCTCACGTCCCACAGTCCAACTGTTTCCAGAGCATCGTTTGCAGCTTTCTTTGCATCGGAAAAATTGAATTTTCTACCCAATAGATACATATTGACCTGTTCATAAGGGGAAAGTATTCCAAGAGGTGACGCCTCCTGTGGTATGCTGGCCACAATTTTTCTTATTTTAGCAGCATCTCTTACAATATCAAGTCCATTAATTAGAGCAGTCCCTGAGGTAGGATAAAGCTGTGTTGAAAGCATTCTCAAAAGTGTGGTCTTCCCAGCCCCATTTCTGCCTATCAGAGTTGTGACTCTTTTGTCCATCACTTCAGTAATTCCGTCTACAGCGACCTTCCCTCCTTTGTATACCTTTCTTATATCTTTGATTTCAATCATAAATTGTACCTATTTTACTGTGTTTCATCGTTTAAAAAATCTTCTTCTTTATCTCTCTTCTTACCCTTTAAGACGAATCCAATAACCAGCATGATTATCGACACGACTATGAGAAAGAGACCAATCAGAAGAATTATCCCTAGATCTGTAAATGTGCTGAAGTGACTTGTATAAGAATAAACAAGTCCTGTTGAGGGAGCTAGAAGCGACACCAGGTAGTAAGACCCTGAGCCCACGAGGAATTCTGTTCCGTAACCATCATGGGTGGGTCCAGTTGGCGCTATTGAATAATTCTGCACATTTGTTTGATTCACCAGTGAAATATTGTTAGCATTAACAAGGTAGAATGTTGTATTGCCATCAAGAGCTACCAGGCCATCACTTGTAATGTTTATCTCCTTTGATGCATAATAATATTTATCCTTTACAAATGTATGACTAACAGTGAGGTAATCCGAGGTCAAACCTATTCCAGCAACAACAAGTATGATACCAAAAACGATTAGAACCAACCCAACTCTAACAATATTTTTCCTCACTATTTTCCCATGTAAATTAAAAAGTGGTAAATTAACTTAATCGATGAAAATTAAGCTCAATGGATATAAAATAAGATATACAAATTAATTATAGAGATAAATAGAAATTCCTTTTTTTTAGAGGAGGAACACCATCAGCCAGCAGAGATAAAAAGGAATATTTCAGCTATTTTTAAACTGGACCCTGACAGGTAAGATAATAATTAAGCCTCAATTTTAATAGGGGAGTAATTAATGCATAGGACATTTTACTTCATTTTTATACAACATCAGATACTTCCCAGTTAAACTGATCCATCATATATTATATCTGAGTGAATAAAGAAGTTTAATATCACAGACTAATACTTAAACATGAAAAATGAAGAGGTTAAAAAAGTTACAATACTGTGGGGAATTACCGGATCACTGGGTTCTATAAATATAACTGATTATATGAGTTATGTGATGAGTAATCTGGATTGCCAAATAATGACCATAATGACAGATGCGTCAAGAAATTTTATATCTCCATATTCTGTAGGATTAAAAACAAAAAATCCTGTATTCAGCGATATGTTTAGCCAGGAGGGGAATATCAGAATACCACACGTTGATTTGACAGGACTTGCTGATGTTTTCATTGTTGCTCCTGCCAGTGCAAATTCTCTGGCAAAGGCAGTTAGTGGGATAGGTGACGATCTTCTATCGACATCTTTTATTGCATATGAAAAACCAATTATTTTCGTTCCAAACATGAACGAGAAGATGAGAGGAAACAGGATAGTGCAAAGCAATATAGATAAGCTGAGGAGCCTTGGGAACATAATTGTTGAAGCTAATTCTGAGGAAACAGGTACAGGTAACGGAACAAAGAAAAATGGATCTATGCCAGAACCTGAGAAAATTCTTTCTGCAATAAGGAATAATATAAATTTAAGCAGATTTGGCTCTCACTAATTCACTATAATGAATATTCAAATAGTTCTATTTATTCCCCTTTTGTTTATACAGATTAATCAGTAAACACATGTTCTCTGGCAGTAATCTCCTTTGAAAGTTTGAATTTCACTTAAAATTTAAGTGTGAGTGGAGTATTCTGAAATATTGTCAAACCTGTTCATGAATGTTGTATCGAGTGGAAGTAAGGGAAATTCCACAATTATCTGGGATGATTGCGATGCATTAGTAGTTGACTTTGGCATTTCTGTAAAAAGATTCAAACAGAGATTTGAAGAATTAAACATTGGGGATATCCCCTTATCAGTGTTGATTACACATGAACACAGTGATCACAGTTCCGGACTCGGGGCAGCTTCAAGAAAAATGAAAGCAGAAATATATCTCCGTGAAAAGGCAAAATTAAAGATGGGCTTCGACCGTGCCTTCACTATTGGAGATGAACTCACCATTGGTAATTTTTTCATAAGGAGTGTTTCAGTGTCTCATGATGCAGTTGATCCTGTTGGATATGTCATTGAAAACAGGGGAAGGAAGATATCAATTTTCTCTGATCTTGGATATTTTCCAATGGATAATGTTGACCTGATTAAGGGGTCTGATATACTTGCAATAGAGGCCAATCATGATACAAATATGTTGAAAACTGGGCCTTATCCGGAAAGTTTAAAAAAAAGAATAATGAGTAACTACGGACACCTTTCTAATGATCAGTGTGCACTCGCACTTGGAGAACTGAGCGAACAGAAGTCACAGATTATATTGCTCCATCTCTCAGACGAAAATAATACACAGGAAATTGCATATCTTACCGTAAGAGATTTTCTGGACAATAGAAATATTAAGTATAAGGGAATAGAATGTGCAAGACAACTTTATGGGTCGTCTATATTTGAGGTGTAGGTTAATGGAAAGGATAGGATTTATCGGAATGGGAAGAATGGGCATCCCAATTTCCAGGAGAATTGGAGAAAAGTTCTCTCTAGTATCAGTATACAACAGGACAGAATCTAAGATTCCTGAGGAATTTAGGAAAATAGCTGTGAAATCAATCTCAGAACTTGTAAGAAATTCTGACATCATCTTCATGATAGTAACTGATTCTGCAGCATCTGCTTCAATATTGAAGGAAATCTTAGAAACTCACAGTGGAGATAAAAAGTTAATCGTGGATATGTCAACAATATCAGTTGAACAGAGTCTGGATAACCACAAAATATGTTTTACTTCAGGCGTTGAGTATCTTGATTGTCCAGTGATAGGAAGCGTACCTGCCGCTGAAACAGGAACACTGGCTGCTTCATGTGGCGGCTCAAGGGAAGCATTTCTTAGAATTAGCCCTATGCTGAAAACGTTTACCTCAAAACAGATATATGCAGGAGATGCAGGAAAGGGGATTGCCATGAAGCTTGTAAATAACCTCATAATGGGAATCAATATGATTGCTGTTTCTGAGGGACTATGCCTGGCCAGAGAGCTTGGGATAAAGGATGATGTCTACACGGAGGCAGTACAGGCAGGTGGGGCAGCATTAAAAATACTCGATCTGAAGGCAAAAAAACTTCAAGATGGGGACTTTTCACCACAATTCCTGCTTGCACATCAGTATAAGGATCTTAACTACGCTCTAGAGGAACAAAGTAAGCTTGGAATCCCGTCTTTTCTCGGAGCGATATCAAAGAGCATTTATTCAATGGAAATGAGTGAGCATGGTAAGGATGATATGAGTGCAGTATCTCTCTTCTACACAAAGAAGAAAAATGAATGAAATTTTAAGCACTTTACTATATCTCACAATTATCGTTTCTTTGATCATTGCTTCATATTATGATATTAAGAAGAGGAGAATTTGGTATCTCATATTTGTCCCGGCGCTAATTGTTAGTCTTATAATTAATGTCTTATTTTTTAGAATTGAAATCTTCTCTGTTTTAAGTATTGTACTGTTTGGCCTGTTGTTTTTAGCCACGAAAACACGCTTGTTCATCACACTATCTGCACTTATAGCCATTGTAGGTTCGGCTCTAATACTACTCAAGGAACCTGCACTTATAGTTCCGTGGGTAATCGAAATTATCTTTGCAAATATGGTTATAGGTGAGGTACTATTCGGAGTTGGAGATATTAAGGCTCTGGTTATTATAATATTTTCAACTGCTAACTTTTATTTAACAATTTCCTACTCAATAATAAGGTTGCCTTTTTCAATAATATTTTTCCTGAATCTTGGATTCAGTTCTGTTATTGCGATAATTTTCTCCCTCTACTACACATACATGAAAACTGGAAAATTTTCTTACCGTGCCAGAGTGAACAACAACAAAGATATAAGTAAAATAAAGTTCAGGAAAGTAACCATTGGGGATAGTGAGTATGTATCGTATAACATACCTTTCATGGTATTCATCACCATAGCCTTTATTCTGACTGTTATATCTGTTTCATTATCAACGGTGATTTGAGAAAGATGAAGAAGAAAATCATATTTAACCCAGATAAAATCTACGTGCCGGAGCCCATAGAGTCAGTGAGGAATGGGAATCAGGAAGATGTAACAATTCTTCAGGATAGCTCCATAATAATTAATGGAAAATCCATAGATTCCATAGTTTCCACAGCAAGTATATCTGGTAGATATGAAGTTGATGAAATCGTAGATGCTACTGGAATGATCATCACTCCTGGATTTATAGATAGTCATACTCATCTTGCTTACTGTGGAGAGAGGAGTGAGGAATTTGTTCTGAGAGCCAGGGGGGCAAATTATATAGATCTCTTGAAAAGTGGGAATGGAATTCTAAAAACTGTAAGAGATACCAGGGCATGTTCTACAGATCAGATAGTTACACAATCTGCAAGAAGATTATTAAACCATATTGGGAACGGAGTTACAACTGTAGAAGTGAAAACAGGTTATGGTCTCGACCTTAAAAACGAGGGGAAATTACTTGATGTGATGGACATAATGAAATCACATTTACCTGTACACATTATAAAGACACTATTACCATTTCATGCAATGCCACCAGGTAAAACAAAGGAAGAATATGTTAAGGAAAGCACAGAAGTTATACTTCCTGAACTTTATAAAAGGGCAGATTTCGTTGACTCTTTTTGTGATGATGGAGCATTCACGAAAGAAGAAACTTTTAATTTTTTCAAGAGGGCCAGTGAGCTTGGTATGGCACTCAGGATTCATGCCGATGAAATTAAGGATGTGGGTGCACTTGAACTAGCGGATAAATTCTTACTAAAATCAATGGATCACCTCCTTCACACATCCACAGAAAATATGGAAAGGATAAAAGGTAAGGATATAGTGGCTACAATTCTACCGGGGACAGCATTCTCACTGGGTGAGAAATATGTTGACAGCAGGGAGTGGATAAACAGGCATATTCCAGTTGCAGTCGCTTCTGATATATCACCACTCAATCCAGTTACTGATATCAAGTTTCATGGAAATCTTGCCATACGTAACTGCTCTATGAGTCCGGAGGCATTGTTAAATGGTTTAACCACCATTCCGGCCCATTCTCTGGGACTTGATGGTGTCAAGGGAAATTTAAATCATGGAGCAGACGCAGATCTTCTTATTATTTCTGCAGGGGAGATGAGAGACATGTTTTACGACTGGACAAATACGCAGGTTACAGTTATTCAGGAAGGTAAAGTTCTGGATATGAAAAAAATTATGAGAAAAAGCATTAAACCCTGATCAGATATCTTTCTATTGGCATACATGGACCCAGGAAGGGTCATAGAGAGATTAAAGGAAATAAAGGCAAAAAGAATATTATTGCAGTTACCTGACGGATTAAAACCTCACGTCTTCGATTACTTCAATGAACTTTCGAAGAATTTCAATGTAATTGTTAGTTCCTCTGGTTTCTACGGTGCCTGTGATACAGGGACTATGGATGAATGGAAGAACGTGGATGCAGTAGTTCAACTTGGTCATACAGAGATTCCAAATGTAAATTATAAGGTACCGGTGATTTTCGAGGAATACATAAACGAAGATCATAGAAGCTTTAACGATCTTGATCTGACAGAATTAGAACGCAATAATTATAAGAATATAAGTCTGGCATATTCCATACAGTATAGACAAAGTGCAGAAGAACTTTCTAAATTCCTTAAGGAAAAGGGATACAATGTAAGCATGGGAAAGCATGATAGCAGATTAAAATATGATGGACAGTTACTTGGCTGTAACTTTAGCCCACTACACGATCAAGAAAGCAGGAATGATTGTCATATTATTGTATCCACAGGGGTATTTCATGCTCTTGGGGCACAACTATCTGTTGAAAAGGAGGTATTTATACTGGATATGAGTGAACCGTTCAGGCTCAGATCAATGAAAAGTGAGGCTGAGCGGCACATAAGAAGAAGATATGCCAATATGGCAAGGGCACTTGAGGCTGAAAAATTCGTAGTAGTTGTAGACACAAAGGTTGGTCAGTACAGAATGAAACTTGCAGAAAAAATGATAAAAGAAATTCATGACATGGGTAAAAGTGCAGTACTTGCATACTCTAACGAATCATCGCCGGTTGAATTTGAAAACATGATGGCAGACTGCATAATCTTCACAGGGTGTCCAAGAGTTGCAACAGATGACTTTGACAGATACAAGAGTCCTATTCTAACAGCACAGGAATTCAACATGATATTCAAGAAGAAAGGAAATGGGAAATATATCATGGATGAGATAGTTAATGTCGATACTATGCCCTGAGTTGTTTTCCAATTAGATATGTGGGCCCCGTTTCAACAATTTCTACATCTACCTTGGAGTAAAGAGGTATTTCATTCTTCACCACAACAGGTCTGTAAGATTCATCTCTACCAATAACAGTTCCTGTCTTTCCCTGCTCGGTGATGAATATACTAATTTCTCTTTCAACGAACCTCGATTGATTTTCATTTAAAATTTCCTTATGAATCCTTGTATATTCCGCACTCCATTTCTTTATAAGATTCGACTGGGGCATCTTCTTATTAAAATCTCTTGTATACTGTCTGGGAGAAAAGGTTGTAATATTAACTATGTCTGGTCGACTTTTGTAAAGCAATTCACACGTCTTCTGGAAAGATTCCTCATCACTACCAGGGTAGCCAACGATTATGTCTGTAGAAAAAACCCCATTTTTAAATGCGTTTCTAAATTTTTCATTTATGTTATAATAAGAACTTACGGAATATTCCCTGTTCATTAGTTCAAGGATACGATCATCCCCATCCTGTACTGGTAAATGTAGAAATTTGAATACCTTCTCGTTCCTGTATGCTCTGATAAGATCATCAAGTATTTCCTCAGTATTTTTTGGTTCCATCATTCCCACTCTCAATTTGAAAAAAGAATCAATTGAGGTAATCTTGTTAATTAAATCTGGAAGCCTTATACCAATATCCTTACCATATGCTGCGGTATCAAGGGAACTTATTCTTATCTCTCTTTTTCCTCTTTCAAGTATCATTCCTATTTGATTGCATATCTTATCAGGAACTCTTGAAAGGAGTTTACCTCTTGCCACCCTTGAAATACAAAAATTACAATTCCCTGTGCAGCCCTGGTTAATTGGTACCCCATCAAGAATAGAAGGTTCCTTTATCTCTATATCGTCCATATCTCCCCTGTATAGGGATCTGAATTCACTTTGGCTGATCACATTCACATTTTTTTCTATAAGGGTACCAGATGATATAGGAGGCAAACACCCAATAACTGTAGTCTGTCCAAGTTCTGAAAGATAACCGATTCTCTCCAGCATCTTATTTTCTGTTTTTTTAATAACAACGCAGGTTCCTATTACCCTCAGATCCGCATCCTCAGGATCCTGTGTTATTTTGTCTCCATCTCCCATTATTTTGTTGACATATAGTCCTGTCTCAGATTTTTCCTGAGTGCAGCCATACGATTCAACATAAATCTTCCTTGACATCTATTTATGGGAATTTTGATTACCGTTAAAAGTTTTTATTTTTAAAAAGTGTTTTATGAAACTATTTACAAACACAGTTTCAGTTCTCTTCATGAACAAGTTTCCCCTCACCAAATACAAATTTCGGATAGGCGTCCAGTTCAAATGGATCCTTGTTCCACACGGAAAATGAAGCAAGCTTGCCCTTTTCAACAGTTCCGAGGTCCTTAAGACCTAGAATCTCTGCCGGGCGAGATGAGACATAGGAAATGCACTGTTCTTTAGTGGCACCAAATCTCATGAAATGTCTGGTAGTTAGGAAGAGTGTTCTCTGGAGTATAACTGGATGATCTGATATAAGAGAGAACCTTACACCAGAATTCTGTACAAGTCCAACATTTCTCCAGGATTCATGCTTTAATTCTACCTTATACGGATGGGAATCAAGTGGACCATAAACCAGAGAAAGGTCCCTCCTCTTTATTTCGTCAAAAATATCTTTGCTGTGAAAATCCATTCCGTGATTAATTATTGGTTTAATCCCGAATTTATCAACGAGTGACATTAAGAACAGGGCATCATCTTCCTTATGAAGATGGCACATAATTCTATATTCCCCCTTTATTAGTTTGATGAGGAATTCCGTCTCCACATCAATTTCATCCAGGGTCTTCTTTCCACTATCCAGAAGGTTTGATGCTTTCTTTGCCATGGTGAATTTTTCTCTTATGATAGCACCTACACCCATTCTTGTGGTTGGTCTCTTTCCCTTCCATTCAGTGGTGCTTCTCGGGTTGTATCCAAGTGCCATCTTAACCCCAATATCAGTTACCAGTGCATCTTTTATATTGGAAGAAAAATTTCTTATGAGTGACCCCATTCCACCTATAATATTTCCGCTTCCTGGAAGAACAACAGAGTACAAAACACCACTCTCAACAGATTCTCTAAATGCATGATCATCCATGTATACGCCATCAACAGCTCTTCCCAGTGGAATCATTGAGTCAAGCTTATCATTCGCTTCACTTTCTGATCCTGGTTCTCCTGCCCTGTCAAGCCCTATATGGCTGTGTGGATCTATGAAGGCAGGCGTAACTATGCCCTCTGCAACAATATCACACTCAGGCTTCTTCTGTGAAATATTTCTTATTGTGGTACCATCAAATTCAATATACACATCTTTTTGCGATGACCTTCCGTCATAGAGCAAATTTGCCTTTACTGCTTTCATATTTTATGGGATAAGACTAATAGATTTAATATTATCGCAGAGCACGAAATTGTAATATACAATGGAGAGAAAGAAATAGAAGGTCATTTTAAAATATATATTTCTAATTTCCACTTAGGATCAAATATAATGCAAAAGAAAGATGATAGAACAATTAAGGCATACGATATATATAGTGAGGTATACGATGCTGAAACGGCTGATTTCTGGGATGGGTTTCCTAAAGACATAATTCAAGACTTTAAAAGTAATTTAAAAGGCAGTAGGGTTGTTGATCTTGGAAGCGGTCCCGGCAGAGATGCTGTTCTTCTAAGAGAAGTGGGGCTGGATGTATTATGTGTGGACGCATCGGTTAAAATGGCGGAACAGACACGCAAGAAAGGATTCACAACCATAATTTCTGATTTGAGAGACCTTAAACTGGATATGTCTGGATATGATGGAGTTTGGGCGTATTCTTCGTTGATACACATCTCTTTTGAAGAATCAAGGAAACTTCTCATGAAATTATCTGAAAGCATGAATGAAGGGACAGTTATGTTACTGGGTTTAATCAGGGGAGAAAGAAACGAAGAAAGAAAAATGGGTGATTCAAATTATGTCAGATATTTTGAGATGTACACCGAGGACAAGATCAGGGATTTACTGAAAGGAACTCATTTTGAAACTGTGGAAATGAAAACGTATCAGCCTAAAAACCATGTATACATGAACTACCTTCTGAAACTAAAAAAATAGGGAATTCGGAGAATTTGGGAGAAAATGATAAATTCCAAATTCTTTAGAATCACTTTCCTGTCATTATCTTTGTATACTGTTCCTCAGTTATCTTTCCCGTTTTTAATGCTATTTCTTTTATTGACTTGTGAGTATCAAGAGCCTCTTTGACCACTTTTGCTACAGTATCGTATCCAAGAACGGGGTTTAACAGTGCTGCTGATCCGAAACTTTTTGAGAGATGTTCATTACATGCCTCTTCGTTCACATTTATACCATCAATCAGCAATGTTCTGAACATCTTCATTCCGTTTGTCATTATATCAAGGGACCTTGACAGTTCATAATCAATGTTTGGCATCATCACGTTAAGTTCAAGCTGTCCCGCCTGAACTGACAGATTCAGTGCCTGTTGGGCTCCTATGGTTGAATGGCAAATCATGTTCATTGCCTCTGCTATTGAAGGGTTTATCTTTCCAGGCATAATGGAAGATCCCTGCTGTACTGCGGGAATAAATATCTCATGAAGTCCTGCCCCAGGTCCGGAATACATTAATCTTATATCATTCGCCATTTTGTTTATATCAAGAGCATTAACCGCTATGGCATTCATCATCCTTGCAAAATCGGACTGGAATTCCATTATTCCAGGTAAATTATCGCTTGGTCTGAAGTTGAATCCAGTGAAACTAGATATTTCTTTAACAATCTCCTCTTTGTATCCTTTTGGTGTATTTATACCAGTACCGGTTGCGGTTCCACCGATGTTCAGTTCAAGAACAAAATCTATGGCATTCTCAAAATCCTTCAGGTTTTTCTTCAAAGTGTAGGCGTATGCAGAAAATTCCATTCCAAGCGTAACAGGGGCCGCATCCTGAAGATGCGTCCTTCCTGGTTTCTTGCTGTTCTTAAACTGTTCGGCCTTTTTTTCCATTGATTTTATAAGATTCTTGATTTCATCAATATATCTTTCAGCCTTCATTATGGCACTGATCCTCATCATGGTAGGATAGGAGTCGTTTGTTGATTGACTCATGTTAACGTGATCGTTAGGATGAAGATACTGATATTCTCCTTTTTTCTTCCCCCACAGTTCCAGTGCAATGTTTGCTATAACCTCATTTGCATTCATGTTGAAGGAAGTTCCAGCTCCAGCCTGATAAACGTCAATTACAAACTGTGAGTCATATTTGCCTGATAGTACCTCATCGGCAGCCTTTACAATATACTCCTTTTTATCATCAGGAAGAGCTTTAAGTTTGTTGTTGGCAATTGCAGCAGATCTCTTCACAATTGTCATTGACCTTATATGATCTCTATCCTCAACGATTCCAGAGATTTGGAAGTTATTCCTGGCACGGAACGTGTTTATTCCATAATATTCATTATCTTCAATCTTTACTTCACCTATTACATCCCTTTCAATTCTTGACATATATTGATATTGCAAACTCAATTAAAAGCATTTCAAAAGCTTATATTGTTTTATAACACCCACAGTTGCTTGGATGAAGTAATCTGAATCTATTAATTCCTGAAAATATACACACATCTAAATTGAAACTAATTTTTTTAATGAAAAGTTTTTAAAACTTCTGTGATTAATGTGCACTCAGAATAGTTTCATTATTGCTGATCAAGAAGTATTTCGGACTCATTAAGTGATCGGTCATTGAGAATATGAACCATTCACGGGAAGACAAATAATGATGTAAGAGAAAAAAATAAATGAAGTAAATCATTCGTCATTCCTTAATTCGAAGGAAAGTCCACAATAGTTGAACTTCCAAGAATTTATATTAAGTTCTCCACATTTCAGGAAATCAAATGATTAAATATGTGACATAAAGCCACCTTTGCCTCTTCGTGCAAATTAAGATATTTACACCTGTCATTTCTAGACAGGGAGTGGATCTTATCTTACAATTAACACAGATACAGGAGAATCAGCAGATACTCTCTCAGAAACTGAACCGGTAAAAATACCTCTCCTGAATCCATGTTTCTTATTACCCATTACTACAAGATCAGGTTTTTCCTCATTTATGTTCCTGAGTATTTCATCAACTGGGTTTCCAAGTACAGTCTTATCCGTAATCTTTGCCATACAGTCTCCCTTGGTGTCATGCACCAGAGTGTTGAGTCTTTCACTAACTGCCTTTAGGTTATCCTGATCATCATCGATTAACGTCTCATTTGCGCCGGTAAAATCTCCTATCGGGGTGGGTATGGGCCTTAACACACTTATAACAACCAGTTCACACCCAGGAATCTGGGAAGATAGGGAATAAGCAAAGTCCAATGCCTTTTTTGACTCATCAGAAAAGTCGACTGCACAAAGGATTTTTTTAATTTTTAATTGAGTCATGTAATCACCATTATATCATAACCTAAGGATATATAAACACAATGCCATATATGTTATCCGTAGCCCTCAACTTAATTCTCTAAAGTAATAAATATGTTAAAACAATTGAGGTTCAAGCTGGGATAGCCTAGCCTGGTAAGGCGCAAGTCTGGAAAGCTTGTGCTCCTGTAGCTCGGGAGTTCGAATCTCCCTCCCAGCGCTTTTCTATGTTTTCTGTATATTTATAACGTGTAACTTTAACATGTAAATATAAAGATGCCTTGTGTTCTTCATCTAATTATAACTTATTTCATTAATTAGTATATTCCGAAGAATTTCTCATATTAAAGTAAATATAAAAACAACTGGGATTTTTAGTTTTTAACTATCTACTGATCACATATTAATATTAGATTGTTATATTCCGATTTGAAGTATTGTGCCAACAACAGAATGTAAAACCGTTGATATCATAACAAAAATGAAGATTGAAGAAAGTATGAGTGAACACCACAAGAATGGTTATTTTCTGGAACTGGAAAAAAGGGCAAAGGCACTTTCAGACATGAAGAGAATTGAAATTTTTCACGCACTGTCCATATCGGAACTATGCGTATGCGAGATTTCTGATCTGCTGAAAATACCACAGTCAACAGTTTCAGGATGTATAAAGGAGTTATTCAATGCAAGGCTAATAATCAGAAGAAAGGAAGGCAAATGGTCTTACTACTCTGCAAAAACAATGAGTCAAATTAAATCGGAGATGCTGATAGATGAAATATAATAAGGTTCTATTCCTTTGTGTAGAAAACGCAGGAAGAAGCAAGATGGCAGAGGCATTTGGAAAGAGGATGGGAATAAACTGTGAAAGCGCAGGAACTGTTCCGGCAGTAGAAGTAAATCCAGTTGTAATGAAAGTGATGGAAGAAAAGGGTGTACAGATTGACACAGGAAAACCAAAGATTCTTTCAAGGGAAATGATTGACACGGCCGATTTAATTGTTATAATGGGTTGTTCAGTTGAGGAGTCATGCCCAGCTCCACTTGTTAGGGCAATGAAAAAAAAGGTAGTTGACTGGGGGTTGGATGATCCAAAAAATCAGGATATTGAAAAAGTAAGGAAAATAAGGGATGAGATAGAAATTAGGGTAAGTGAACTGGCTTTTGAATAACTACTTTTTTGCCGCAACCCTTGCTATTTTCATATTTTCACTTTTTCTGGTTATATACAAGCCAAAGGGTCTAGGAATAGGTTATTCAGCATCAATAGGAGCAATAATAACAGTTTTAGCTGGTTTCACAACATTTGTGGATTTCTTAAATGTTGTATCGATTGTCTGGAACGCAACCCTGACCTTTGTATCAGTCGTTATTATAGCACTGGTATTTGATGAAGCAGGGGTTTTCGAATATCTTGCGACAAAGATACTCAATTATTCGGGTGGATCGGGAAAGAGATTATTCATACTGGTAATCCTGGTGGGATCTTTTATTTCGGCCTTTTTTGCCAACGATGGTACGGCCCTCGTTTTAACCCCGGTGATAGTGGCCCTTCTGTACAGGATAGGCCTTGATAAGAAAGCTATATTCGCTTATATAATGGCAGTTGGCTTCATAGCTGACTCTGCCAGTATCCCATTTCTGGTTAGTAATCTTGTAAATATTATAGCAGCCACATATTTTGGAATAGATTTCTTTCCTTATATGGAGGTAATGATAGTCCCCGATCTGGTGAGCATTATTGCGAGCCTCCTATTTCTTTTAATTTATTTCAGAAAGTCAATACCCGTTAAAATCCCAAAAAAAGTTGAGTTCAGGAATGAGGATATCAAAGATCCTGTAATTTTTAAACTTTTCTTTCCAGTAATCATTAGTCTTGTGGTACTATATTCAGTAGGTGGAATCTATAATATTCCAGTCTCAATAGTTGCCATGCCGGCAGCAGTTTTCATGTTGCTACTTGCTAGGAAAAACGGAAAAATAGATTATGTAAAGCCTGTGAAAGAAGCCCCATGGCAGATTATCCTTTTCTCTCTTGGAATGTACATAGTGGTCTATGCACTTGCAACAAATGGGATGGTTTTTTACATGGCAATGGCAGTAGGGTACTTTCAATCATTTCCCTTTGGTATGAATTTTGTTATGACTGGATTCCTGTTTGCACTCACAGCCTCTATAATGAATAATCTTCCTTCAGTATTGCTGGGTGATCTTACACTGCAACACCTTCACATATCTGGAATAATTCTACTGACAAATGCAATAGGCAATGACATAGGGCCAAAATTTACACCCATAGGATCTCTGGCGACTCTCGTATGGCTATATATGCTGGATCGAAAGGCCAAGATAAAGATAAATACGATTGAATATATGAAACTGGGACTTATTGTAGGTATTCCTGTTTTGTTTATTACGCTGATGACACTTTACGTGGAAAGTATTATCGTTCTCTAAATTTTTCTGGCACATCTTAAATACCAATATTTTCTACTAAATTGATTCTGATGAACTATGATATGTGGATACTGGGACTTATTGCCGGTCTCATGGGAATATTCACATCATATATTTTGTATTTGTCAAGAACTGCTGAAAACCCCCTGAAAAAAATAATCACATACATATTGCTGGCAATGATGAACGGAATGTTGCTTGGCCCTGCAATATATCTATCTGGAGTTATCACAATCTCACTGGAAGATGCAGTTGTAATCTCAGCAGGGCTGATGGCAATAGAAATTATATACCCACTGATCCTCTTTGTACGTTCAATTGAACAGGAAGATATTGAAATAAGAATAAGCATACCAGTCATAATATTTCTCACATTACTGAATGAATTTCTGATGAGTCTTGATTTTAATTCAATAATCCTATCAAAAACAATCTTTACGATTTATGGAACAAGTATTGTGGCATTAATCTCTCAAACGGTTTCATCATTTTGGTTCATTTTTCCCATGGCACTGGAAATGGGACTAACCGCAATTTTCACAATAAGAAAAGGGGAAAAGGTAGCATTCATTTTCATAATTTTTCAGTCACTGGTCATGTTTTTCACACCAACTGCTATCCCTCAAAGTACATGGATCAGCATTTCAGTGTTCGCTGGTGGCGGAGTAATGACTGCCCTTCTCATATTCATTTTCGAAAGTCTTTACAGGGAAAGTTATGTCAATAAGAATTTTTCAAGATATCTATTACAGATATTGCTGATCTACGGCCTCATGATGATTGGGGTAATGATTTTTCAGTACGAATCATCAGTTTTAATTGTATCTATCGCGGTTCTTCTTGAAATGATTGTATATATCAATGCAATTCTTAGAAAGAATTATTTTAGTGGCAAAGGAAAAGTTTACTGGCTTGCTAATAAAGAGTGGTCAACTCTCTTCCTTATGGATGTTTTTATTGCTGAATTTGCAATGGGAGCAACATTCGATTTTCAATATTATGGAACATCATTCTTTATAAACAGCCTCCATCTTGCTGTTTTTTCTGGAAGTATCATTAATATGATTACAGAATTCTTCTACAATACAGTGGTATTCGTAGGTGGTATTACAGGTTCCTCATGGTTTCTCATTATGATGGGATTTGAAATGGGTTCACTTGTAGTTTTCAAAATTATGAAAACAAGAGAACTAGAAAACAAAATCAGGTTAGGACTGATGATTGGTGCCTATGGTATCTACTCAATCCTTATACCAAGCTTCCTTGTAACAAACTCCAGGATATACCCCTTTATTGGGTGGTCCATGGGAATAGGCACAGCTGGAGGGCTTGCTCCAGCTCTAATAATACCTATGCTTCTTACTTACGTTATAAGTGGTTCATTATCACTTCTCTTTGGTGCAAGGCAACTGTGTTCAGTATTCTGTACAGCTCCACTTATGTATCAGGGCACTTTTTACGATTCTATGAAGAAATTTAACAGGACAACACCTACTGCCAAAAAATTGAGCACTGGCGGAGAAAGAAATCTTATTTACAGGGTAGTTTCATTTACAATCTATATCTCTCTGGCAGTTGCTGCCCTTTTCTCCTTCTTATATCATTATCATATCCTAAACTACGAAATTTACGGTACTGATCCTCTTTTTTTCATGTACATAATTATATTTGACATAATGTGGTACGCAGTTTTCCTCACGATGCCATATTTCGGAAATTATGGATGTATTAACACAGGTTACTGCCACTGGGGAAATTTCAATCGCTTTGTTGGAAAGTATGGGCTTTTTAAACTAAAGGTTAAGGATCCTAGTCAGTGTGTAACATGTAAGACAAAAGACTGTGCTCTTGCATGCCCAGTAGGGTTATCATCCCAGCCAGGCAGTTTCATCTCAGAAGGGCAGTTCAAGAATTCAAGATGCGTTGGCGTAGGAGATTGCGTAGAGGCATGCCCATATGAAAATATATTCTTCTATGATGTTAGAAATTTCCTGAAGGAAAAGGTAATGAAGAAAGAGTGAAGTAGTGACGAATCATTGCTGCATATCTTCTAAATCAGTCCGTGCTTTCACTTTCAAGTAATTTCCTCCTGATTGCAACCGGTGTGCTGGAGTCAAAGAACTTAAAGGATATAAGGAAATAATATACCATTGAGAAGGCCATTGAAAGGGCAAAAATTATCCATTTAACTCCAAATGGCCCTGGAATTATGGCACTCATGATAAGACCAATAGATGAAAGAAGTATTAGAAAGATGAAATAATTCAACATTTTTCTCCATTCATTTTCCAAATTCTTTCTGTTCTTATATGTGTACGATAGAACAAAATATAGAACTACTATCATTGCAATGC
>JAKBQK010000287.1 GCA_021835265.1 Thermoplasmata archaeon | reverse complement strand
TGAGATAAACAAGATTGTTTTTGCGTTCTATACCTGTTTGCACGAAGTCAAGTTTCTCGAGTGGCTTGATATCAATACCTTTCTCTGATAGATTTGTATATATGTAGAAAAGAGCTGAGTTCAACCAGAGAAGATTAAATGATTTTACTATCTGAACGTAGTACTTTCTTCCACTCTTAATTGCAGAATAGATACCCTCAATGATGTCATTCTCCTGACTTTTTTTGTAAGAGCCCGAAGTAGTTGGTTCAGGAGGTCCAAGATAATCCCTGAATCTTTCAGCCTTTTCATCGCCTCCGGATTCACTGCCCATATTCACGTATAGCCATATTGTATAAGAAATTCTTATTATTTGCCATATGGGAAAGGAAGCATACGAGTCGCGGGATCAGACGGAACTGGAAAGGACAAATAAAGAATTTGCATATTAAGCAGAATATACAAATATCGTTTTTGTACTTGGCGAAAACGTCAAAACAAATCGCATGAAGACCTTTACAGAAGAAGCTAGGTATGCTATTATATCAGTTGATAAAATTACTGTTTCATGAAAAGATGTGTCCTTGTGGTCAGCAGTTTTCCCGAGTTTATCCCGGATCTGAGGAAGACGCTTGATAATCTTTTACTTTCTCAGGGGTGGGACTTCTTCGTAGTCACGAACTGCGGATTTACGCATGACAGTGAACGTGTCGTAGTCATGCATAAGAGTTTCAAGTATTGGAATGAGGCATTTTACCAGTTCATGAATGATTCCGATTACGATGCAATTTCATTTCTGGACGATGACGATGCGTTTGAACCAAATAAACTTGAAAGGATGGATCAATTACTGACCTCCTATACATACATTCACAATTTTGCTAGATACTCTAACCCGTCCTACAATTATAATGGGATTGACAACAACACATCATGCATAACGGTGCAGGCAAAATATATTGATGTTGAAATGTTCAAAAAGACGAGGTATCTGAACGATATGCTCATCTACTTGAATTATGTCGGCAAGAAAGGCGTTTTGAACTTGCCGGAGTACCTGACGAAGATAAGATTAAAGCCTTTCTCCAACTACGACGACTTCAAGGAGTACCTCAGCAACAGGTATACCGGAAGGCTGGAGGATTTGAACATGATCAGGAGAGATTTTACCCTAAACAAAGACCAGGAACGCATTGTCGTTCAGCAGACGGAAAAATACAGGTTCATGTTCCAGAATTATAAAATGGGAGACATGATTCACTCGGTATTATCATTTGATAGACATGTCTATAAGGCTCTGCTTGATCGAAAGAAAGGACTGGATCACTTCATTAAAGAAGAATACAGGAAAAGGTATGGGATAACCCAATGAACATTAACCTTCTCAGGTATGATAGTTCTCTTAACAACGGCATTAACAGGTATTCAGAGACTTTGTACAAAGGCATGGTTAATGTTTATGGTAGCCAGAATAAAATCAGTGAGTATAGGATAAGAAAACTCGAGCCATACGGCCATTTTGGGTTGATTTCGACAAGGTTTTTCTCTAAGCTTGCCGCAAGTCATTTGGATAAAGGGCAAATAAATCATGCTACCGCGGCCTTTCTAGATAATAAAAAAGTGAATGTCATAACACTTCATGACGTATCGTTCATCGAACACCCCAAAGACTACGACGAAAGATATTTCCGCTACAACTCTAATTTTTTGCAAAACCTCCTCTCGCAGGAGAAGAAGACGATAGTGCCTTCAACAGTTGTCAGAGACATGGTAATTCGTAATTTCAGAGTGAAGGAGGATAGTATAATTGCAGTCCATCATGGATTTGACGATCTCACTGATACCTATATAAACAGCCTGGAAAATCCATTCACGGATGATAAGAAACATATCGTAATTTTTGGAGGACTGGATAATATAAGAAGAAAATTCAATCTTATCCTAGATCGCCTCCAGAATACTGAATATATCGTTTATGTCATCGGTTACGGTAAAAATCCTATTTACCAAAAATACAGGAGCATAAGCAATATAAAGTTCATGGGGTATCAGGAGGACCATGTAGTACACAGCTACATCAAGTATTCAGATCTCGTAGCATATCATTCGATAGATGAGGGATTCGGCCGTATTCCAATTGAAGTTTTCATGCTTGGTGGAAAGATCCTGCTGAACGATATATCGATATTTCGAGAAATATGCGGGGATCTAGCTTTCTATTACAAGAATGACTTTTCAGATTTTCGGGAAATGCTTGACATGGCCATTTCAAAACCAAGAATAAACAACATCGGGTTCGTCAGAAAGAATTATTCGATCGAGAAGATGGTAAGAGAAACAATGAATGTGTATCTTTCAACCACATAAGCAATTTATACTTTAGGAAAAGAAACGCACTGTCTTGGTCATTATAATGGTGCTTTTCACTCTCTTGAGTCAAGCATTATGTTTCTCCGGAAATCACCTTGTCATAGATATCACGGAATGAGACTTTATTCTCTGCTTTAATTTCCAGGTAACTCTTATGAGCTTCCAAGGACATTTTTTCCAGAATATCCCTGCTCCTGTCCAATTTCAAAATAGCACCTACGAAATCCTCAATCTCAACTACCGTTGAAGACTTGCTTATCTTCTCCGGATCGAATCCCCTCACACCAAGTTTTGTTGAAATAATGGGCAGGGAGTGTGCTAGATAGTCAACCATCTTCACATTTCTTCCAGATCCAAGCATAATTGGATTCAATGCCAGCATCGATTTCTCCATCATACTGTCTTTTTCGGATTCAGACACCATTCCAACGCACTTGAGATTTGGCAACTTCTTCTTTCCAGGCATATTGCATATGCTGCCTAGGACAATGAAGCTGAATTCAGGTAGAGCGGCAGCGATTTTCTCAACTTCCCTGTAAGCAATGATGTTAGCTTCAAACAGGGAACCTATGAATAAAATGGTTTTGCTATTTCGCCCATCCCATTTGGTTTCATGCATTTCTGGAACTTGGGTAAGAAGCTTGACCTTGCTTGGCGGAATATTATATTCCTTCTCAAAGTAGTTCTTGTCTTCCTGAGTAAGGGTTATAACAATCGCTGCAGAATCGCAAACTTCCTTTTCCAAGTTTCTGACGAAATCATAGTATTTATTATCCTTTCTTAATTGGCTTTCGGCATTGTGCGCATCATAAATAAAGGGTTTATCTTTTATAATGTCCTTTATTAAAGGATAATGCCATGGACCTTCCAGAATAACACATTTAGAGTTATATATCAATGAATTTAATTTTTTCTTGTATCCTGATGGCAAATATTTTCCTCTTGAAAGTAGAACCTCAAATGACCTATTACCACGAATTAGAGCGTTCAAAAGCAAGAGATTGGCATGAAACTCGATAGTTTCCTCAGCGACCTTGTTAGAAAAAGAAGGGCCAGAAATCGTTATCATCATACGCTTCATCCCTTCTGTCAACTGGTGGCATCTGAGCGAATATCCGCTTGAAAAAGATGGAATTAATCTGCCATGACAAAGCTGGAGTACATCATAGGCTTGGTTGGAATTGGATGAACCGGCATTTA
>JAKBQK010000280.1 GCA_021835265.1 Thermoplasmata archaeon | reverse complement strand
TTTCAACATCAAAAGAAATCAATGTTCCAAAAGATGTCAGATTCATTAGAGGTAGTGTGGAATCCACTAATATAGATGAAAAATTTGATTACATTGTGCATTTAGCAGCCAGACCTTCTCCAGAAGACTATATTTTAAACCCTGTGGAAACTCTTTTTTCCAATTCAATCGGTACATTGAAAATGCTCGAACTCTCCCTTAAATATCATGCAAGATTTTTCTATACTTCGTCATCAGAAATTTATGGTGAAGCTCAAATTATACCTACACCTGAGACATATTTTGGGTATGTGAACCCAAACGGAATTAGGAGTTGTTACGATGAGGGGAAACGATATTCTGAAGCATTGATCATGGCATTTCATAGAAAATATAATATTGATACTCGAATACAGCGTCCATTTAATGTTTATGGACCAAGGATAAGGCCTGATGGTCAGTACGGACGAGTAATTCCCAGGTTCTTACAGCAAGCCATCTCTGGAGTCGATATTACTATACATGGTTCAGGAGAACAAACTAGATCTTTTCTCTATGTTTCAGATTGGGTAGACGCAACATGGAAAATGATAACGAACGATGATATATCTGGGGAGATCGTGAATATTGGATCCGGAAACGAAATTACAATTATTAATCTTGCAAAACTTATTATTGGAAAGGCCTCATCAAGTTCAAAAATTTCATTTCTCGAATCAAGGACAGACGACCCGTTTAGAAGGTCTGCTGATATAAGTAAAGCAAAGAAATTATTGAAATGGAAACCAGAGGTGGAACTTGACGGTGGGTTGGTCAAAACTTTGGAGTGGGTTAAGGAGTTGAATGTGTGAAAATAGGTGTAATTGGAATGGGATATGTGGGATTGGTAACAAGTGCTGTTTTGGCCAATCATGACAATCATGTTGTTGGAGTAGATATTGACACCGAAAAAATTACAAAACTTAAAAATAATGCAATTCCAATTTTTGAACCGCAACTGGAGAAATATATAAACGAAAACAATAAACGCTTAGAATTTTCAACTGACTACAGATCTCTAATAGATAGGGAAGCAGTATTTATTTGTACTCCAACACCAACCAAAAATGGCCGAATTGATACATCTTTCGTAGAAAAAAGTTGTAGAAATTTGAAAAATGTGAATCCAAACTGTACTGTGATTATTAAAAGCACTGTGGTACCTGGAACTGCAAAAAGAATCATCAATGAAACAAAAATGAATGTTCTTTCAAATCCTGAATTTACAAGAGAAGGATCTGCAATATCGGACACTGAAAAACCAGATAGGATCGTAATAGGGGGGTCTAATACCTTACTCGTAGAAAAAATATGGTCATTTACAGAATCCCCTATTATTAGAACAACCAATGAAAACGCAGAACTTATTAAATATGCTTCTAATTCTTTCCTTGCAATGAAGATATCATTCATAAACGAAATTGCAAATCTTTGTGAAAGAATCCCAGGAGCAGATGTAGATGTTATTGCAAAAGGGATGGGATATGATAAGCGTATTGCCCCATTATTCTTAAAAGCTGGAATTGGTTATGGAGGGTCTTGTTTTCCGAAAGACACCGAAGCCTTGTATGGTTTCGCTCAGGATAATGGTGTTCATATGACACTTATTGAAGCAGTTATGGAAGTTAATCAAACTAGAGTGGCTCATGCAATAAACCTTATAGAAGCTAATAATAATTTTAAAGGAAAAAAATAGGCGTTCTTGGGATTGCCTTTAAAGATAATACTGATGATATAAGAGAAAGTAAAGCAATTGAAGTCGTCAAGACTCTTGTACAGATGGGATATGAAGTATCAGTATTTGATCCAAGTGTAAAAAAAATCAACTTAAACGTCAAAATTTGTAAAAGTATAATTGAATGTGTAAAAGCGTCAGATGTAATAGTTATAGCAGGAGAATGGGATGAGTTCAGATCACTTGAAACTATGGATATTTCAAAACCCGTTTTTGACTTGAAGAGAATACTTGACAAAAACAGCATTAAAAATTACAGAGGTATTGGGTTATGGATAGAATAAGAAAAGCGGTAATACCTGCCGCAGGGATGGGAAAGAGGTTCTATCCTCTAACTAGGGCTCAACCTAAGGAGATGCTTCCTATTTTAGATAAGCCAGTAATTCACTATGTTGTACAAGAAGCAGTTAATTCTGGTTTAGATGAAATTCTTATTATAGTCGGTTATGGGAAGGATGCGATAATTAACTATTTTGATCGCCATCCTTTGGATGATGTGATGGACTCATATCGAATTTCAGATTTCCCTAGTATTTTCTTTGTTAGACAGAAAGAACAAAAGGGCTTAGCAGATGCAGTCAGGTATGCAGAAGGTTTTGCATCAGATGAGCCTTTTGTTGTTCTTCTGGGGGATACGATATACGAATCACCTGAAAAAACTTCCACATCATACCTTATGGATGTTTATTATAAATATAACAAACCCTGCATATCGGTGGAGAAAGTTCCAAGAAAAAAAATCAGCGATTACGGCATTGTTGATACAGAACCTTATTTCGATGTCATGAAGATCAAAAACATTGTAGAGAAACCAGATATTAGCCAAGCACCAAGCGATTTAGGTGCAACTGGGGCTTATGTTTTAGATTGGAAAATTTTTGACGTGTTAAAAATGATTAAACCTGGAAAAAATGGAGAATATCAACTTGCTGAGGCTTTTAATATAATTTGTAAAGATGAAGAATTGCTCGCCTCCTTGCTTGTTGGTAAAAGGTATGATATTGGAACCAAAGAATTATGGATCTCAACTTTCATCGAGTTTGCAAAACGTGATTCTAGGTTTAAGGATTCAATATGAAGCAAAAAATAGTAATTGTAGGTAGTAATCAGAACTATAATTTGGAATATTTTATATCCAGAGCATTTGAAAAATGTGGACATGAAGTAAAGTTTATTGGTTTTAAAAATATCCTTGGAAAAAATTACCGAGAAATCATCAGAATGCTTTCATCTAGATCATATATATTCAGGAATATATCCTCACCTTTATGGTTAAATAAGCTGAATGAAATATACTTTAAAGAAATATCTTCATACAGCCCTGATTTAGTATTATCGATAAAGGGGGAAACCCTTTTCCCAACAACAATAAAAAAACTTGGGCGGGAAATTGGTGTGAAAACTGCTTTATGGAATCCAGATGATCCTCGTTTTTTTTCTGCACTGGTTAGACACATCGCTCCTCTTTATGATATTGTCTTCACATATTCTGCCAACGCTATAAAAACTTACGAATCGATAGGTGTAAATAAAGTAGAGAGGATAGTATTTGGTTGTGATCCAAGTTTTCATGACAACAATTTTGTTGAGAGGAAAAATGTGAACAGGGTAATATTTATAGGTACTTATTCTCCAAAGAGGTATCGTTTCATTAAATCGTTAATACACGCTGGCATACCAATTGATGTAGCTGGAAAATATTGGCCACCCGGCATCTCTAAAAACCTTATAAATAATGGATTATTCGGGAAACAATATGTTGAATTTCTCAAAAAATATTCAATTGTGTTAAATATGCATCAAAATATAAATTATGGACCAAACATGAGAACTTTTGAGGTCACTGGAAGTGGGGGAGTTCTCTTAACAGATCGTGCTGAAGATATATTATCTTTTTTTTCAGAAAATGAGGAAATTCTTACTTATAATGACATTGAAGAGGCTAAAAGAATTATAAAAGGTATATTAATTGGTGATATAAACACAGAAAAACTGGCTAAAAATGCATATAACGTCTGTCATTTGAAATATAGTTATGAAAAAAGGGCGAATGAAATGTTAATGTACTTGCAATAAACCATGTATAAATGCAGAGGACTTCTGAATAACTTCTTCCATCTGAACCATGATATCTATTCTTGGAACTCGCTTTTTTCTGTATGAGTGACCTGTTTGACGTTGCATTGAGGGAGAAATACAAAGGGGATGGCTTCTATAAACGGCTTGCTTTCATAAAAGGTTGCCTTACACTAGAATTGTCCTTCAATGTTTTTGAAGTATTTGTATTATAATGACACCGATAAAGAGGAAGGCCAAATACACTTGTAAAAACAATGTTGAAAGTATTTTTTTCAAAGTATGCTCAACATGGTTGACGAACAGGTAGAAACAATGATCATGGACAGCATAACTTTTATGAACTTCCTAGGTTATTGTGATCATTTGCCTAGTGTCACAACCATATGGATATTCGGTGAAAGACTCTCAAAAATTGGAAGAAACCGAGGAGTAAGGAAAAAACCCTTTTGCAGGTTGAATCAAAATGGATCAGGGTGAAAAAAGATCTTCACAGGATGCGACATTAATCACCTCTGATCTTGTACATGGAAAGCATGATGAATCATGCAATAAAGGAGAAACAGTGAGATCCGAGGACGAATCACTCGCTAAGAAAAACAACAAGACGCATTTTGTATATAAGTGACGCATCAACGTGGATGACAATAAGCCTCTTCCTGCCATAAGATCTATGCTATCACCACGGAAAAGGATCAAGATAACGTCATTGATCTCTCTAAACATGGACTAACAGTTTACAAGGACTAGTTATAATTTGGTAATGATCCCAAAGGATACAACGGAACAATGGACAGAAGTGTGAGTAATCACAAACTGCCAATAGAATACATAAGAAGGAATCTGAGGATATCAGGAAAGAGATCAATGGTAGAATTCCTCTAGGCTGTTATGAAGAGGATGTTTCTTTTCTCCCATGTACTGGTAACAACCACAAGAATGGAGAGGGTAAAATTCTTGTGCGGATGCTTTGCATAAAATTTCCACGCGATGAAATTATACGGTTATAGCGATATTTACTTAAATTCTGATTAAACCAAGAAGAAGCAATGAAATATAAGGTCAAAACAGGAAGGAATATCGGGTATCTTTATGACTTTTTTTACTCATTCCAAGATGTAAAATGAACATTCAATGACTTATTCAAAACCATCTTCACGTTCTCTCATAAAGTGTATAATAAATATATTTATTTAACAATTAAACCCATCATTGTTTTTTTGTTTAACAGAAGGTAACTACGTTTTTCACTATGTTGCTTTACAAAATCTATAAAAGCATAACTTAGATCAACATCATCACTAAATAATATACCGCGAGAATTAAGTTTCTGAAATGATGAGTGATATTCCAAAGACTGCCATTTGTAAGAATGATTACTGTCGTGGTAAAATAAATCAATTTTTTCTAGATCATCTATATAAGATTGGAATTCTTTTCTTGTTCCGTGTCTTAAAACTTTTAATTCCCACCTTGACTTGAGTTCATTGTCTATAAGATTGCCAACTTTAGTTGAAATGTCTATACTAATAAGTTTACCTTTATTGTTTAGTTCCATTGCTTTTAATATAGCAAATGATGACTGACCATTTGCTACTCCTGTTTCCACTACTTGTTCAGGTTGGAAAACCCTAATAAAGCTATAAAGAGTAAAAAGGGTGCCAAGTTCTGTATCAAAATCGTCCGGATATGTTAATTTAACCTCAAATCTCTTCCGAGACAGATAATCATAAATTTCCATAAATTCATCTTTTATCTTAAGTAAGGATGTTTGATTAAGTTCGCACAATTCAGCTATGAATTTTTCTTCATCAAAGAAAAATAAACTTTCAAAAATGTTTGACATATCAAATAAAGTTGGTGTTAGTCTTCTATGAAACATTTTTCTAAATATTTTACCTGAATAAAAATTGAACGCATTTCTTACAGTATTAAGAAAACCAATTGTGTGCAACTTTTCAATAATGTTCATTTAAATTACCATCGTTTATCTATGCTTAAGTACCTAATAACTCTTCAAATATTTTAATGGTTTTGGCGAAATTACGAGCCATAGATTTATAATTGTATTCTCTAGCAGTTATCTCACCATTTTTTGCTAATATTACACGTGTTTCAATACTTTGAATCAACGAAATCACCTCGTTTGCAATTTCGCCTGGTTCTCCAACAGGAATTAATAACCCATTTGTTCCACTCTTAATATATTCTCTTATACCGATGCATTCAGTAGAGATAACTGCACAGCCACAAGCCATTGCTTCTAATGGTGGGAGTGGCATACCTTCTACAGTGGAAGTTAAGATAAAAATTGAACTGCTGTTTAGCAATCTGCAAATATCATAATTAGTTGGTTTATAGTGGTATTTGACGAAATTAGGAACTAAATTTGGATCAAGTGTTCCATAAGCCGAAATCTCTATATTTTCATCTAAGGATCGAATTTTATGCATTGATTTTATTGCTGTATCAGGATCTTTTTGCTTTCCAGGACGCAATATAAAAATAATTTTTTTAGGATCTCTTTCTTCAATATGAGTAATAACTCTGAAAATTGAATGGTCTATCCCAACGAATGTTTTGAGAGAGTTTGGAAATTTTTTGAGCATTTCTTCGTTTAAGAATAATCTAAAATTAAATTTGGAATAAACTTCTCTTGCTATATTTACATAACTTCCTGCGTAATTTGCATCAGTTTCATCGATTTGAGAGAATAAAATTTTGATCGCTTTTGTTTCTATTCCAAGAATCTCAGATCCGTTTACAAAATTCGTAGCTATAAGATATTTGATTGAAAAACTTGATAATTGCGTTTTAGAAAAAAGAAAAACATCAGGATTGAGTCTACCATCATTTGGGCTCCTCATCATTTTCTTCATTATCGGGTTTAAAAAGTGATATCCAAACCTTGTATCATTAAGCTTTAGAAATGATAATAGGGTTTTACTTCTTGGAATGCTTTTGTTGCGTTCAAGAAATTTTAGCCAAGGATCCCTCTTTACAATGAGCACACCTACACTGTAACTAAGATTTTTTAATTCAGTTATCAACGAATTTAAAATTCTAGTACCTCCTGAGCCCATGATGGGAATGCCATTCAAGGCGAAAACAAAGTCTAATTGTCTCATAGTATTATGGTTTTTTTCCAAAACTCCACACCTCCTTATCCCTTTTGGACATTATTAAAAATTTAATATAACTTCCAGTTTCTGTAAATAGGAATAAAGGTAAAATCATATCTTCAATTATTACTGTAGTCCAATCTACAATATTGTGGTATTCCCATCCTCTGATACTAAAGGTTATTTTACCCGGTGAAGTCAGAGAGAAAATTTCTTGTCCCAAAGAATTGATACCTATTAATTTTATATTTTTACTAATTGACCATTTGTACACTGAATTATATGATAAGGAAACGTAGGCGTGAGAATAGTTTACAGTACCTTCAATATACGAACCATAATTAGTGGCTTTAAGATCTAAAATGCGTATTAGTGTGTTGGAAGCAAATTGGGTGGGAAAGACTACAATTGACGATATGTATTTAAATCCAGAAATTGTAATTTTAAGCGTGCTGTTAGGGTAAGATTTAAAATACTGAGTCATTGTGTGAATATGCAAACTATTGTTTGCAGCAAAATAAATAACCGTGTAGTTTGTGTTAGGGATAGCACTGAAGCTTTGTGAAAGAGAATTTGCATAGGTCATACCATTTTTAAGAAAGCTGTATGATATGTTCAAGTTCCTTAAAACGAATAATCCGTTGTATTTATTCAACGCCCAACCAAAACCAAATGTTGTTTGTCCTGGAGATAAAGAAAACGTACCGTTTACAGTATTGTTGGTAGTACCAATTTGAATATCCCGATAATTTTGTATATTATTCGTGTAATTTTCACCTTGCATATAGAAACCTATTGTTCCATTAGAATGGGAGGTTGAATAAGTAAAGTTATAATTCAAATTCACAGAATCACCTTTTGGTATTGGAATACTTGAATTCTTGTAATATATGTTAAACACTGAGTTTGGTGAATTTTCTGTACCATTGTCATATTTTTGCACTTTAAGTACTCCATTATTTACTATATAGTTAACATAATATGCACCATTGAATCGTGTAATGTTCCATTCATTTCCGATGCTGAAACTGGCAGAGTTGGAACTCCCTGAGTATGTTCCATTAAAACTCCCGATTTTAAGAGCAGGGAGAACCGTTGACAATTTACTTGAAGAATAAAATAATCCTTCTCTATATCTTAAATTATTATATTGGTTGGTGAATGCGATGCTGGAATTGTTATTACCTGTTAGAATTGGAAACATTTGATTCGAATTAAATAGGTTTAAAAGTTGAACATCACCTAAAGCAGATGCATTGCAACTTATTGAAAAATTTGAAGGTTCAATCTCTGAAGCGTTTTTATCTTCAAAAATGGTAAAGTTATTAGTATTTGATAAAACAACAATCCCTGAAGTGACGAAAGCATGGTAGAGATTCCAATTTGGGTGTAGCTGAGACTTGTCAAAAAACACATATTTCACCCCGAAGTTGTACATCAACGAAGGAATCAGATATGACATGTTATGCTTAATGATCTGATTCAGTACATTATAAAAGGTTGGGTTAGGTTGTATCCCGGGCATGGTGAATGAATTGGAACCATTATCCCATGTCAAAGGAATGAGTCCACCATCGTTAGTGTATACTGCGTATGAAAGATTATTAGGGTCATACAAAGAGTTATAGGCATTTAACCATCCAGCGGGGGGATTTACAGGAACTATTGGAGGGGTGGAAGAAACCTGATTTCCTGTGAGATTGTTCGGCAATTCCTGCCCTAGAGCATAATTCTGCTCAAAAATCTGCCAGTTTGCGAACAGGAAAAGGAATAGTACTGCAAAAACCAATATGTATTTCTTATATGTTCTCAGTTTATTTAGGTTAAATCTAAATCCTATGTGTTTTTGGTGTGACGGACTTTCATCTAAGACTTGTGTTATACGAAGAATAGAATATGAAGCAAATATAATGAGAAACGATGAGATGTACTGATCAATCCATTGCGGAGTCGAAACAGTGACAGCCCATAAAGACCCGACAATCGGAATAGTAGATAAAAATGCAACTAATTCCACGAACGGCCTAAAATCTAAATTCGTGCCGAGGGTTAGGGCAAATATAATGAAAAATGGAAAGTATAGGAGTACTAAATTAGAATTCTTATAGTCTTTTTTATAGAGCAAAAGAGAAAGGATAGCAAAAACAGAAAGAATCCCAAGCGAAAAGGTCCAAATTACATTCTCAGAGGAGGGAACGTAAACTAGAATTGCGTTCCCGGCGTATAAAGTGGGAAGACTGTTTACAATACTGTGCTGAACATATATTATTGAAGGGGGGGCAGAAACGAAACCTGACCACCAGTTTGCAAGGAAATCCCATATGAACATTGGTTGTGTAGCAGAGGAAAAGAATGCAATTGTCCCAAAATCTCCAACTCTTCCGGCATTCGCAACAAATCCGGTAGTGAAACTCGTCATAATATACATAATTGCAAACATGGGTAGCACTATTAAAAAGGTCGCGGATGAGAATTTAGCAAATCCTAACAGCATTCTCCTGTTAGTAAGAATGAGTCCAACAGCTATCCCTAAAAGTATCAAAACAAAATAAACTAGAGTCCTAGGATCTCCAAATACGGAAAATGAAATTGCAAAACCAATTTGAAAAGCATCTAATCTTCGGAAATTTTCGGTTTTAATTGCCTCATATATCTTAAGTGTTGAATACCCGATCATCAAGGGGCCAATGATAAAGGAACCATACCCTGCGGAATAGTATATAAAATTGAATAAGAAAAATGATGCAAACATTACAGAAAATATGGATTCCCTGATCGATCTTATCTCTATCACACGATACATAGTTCTAGAAACTGCGGCTGCTAAGAAATAGTAAAAGAAAAGTTCTGTAAGAAGGGCAATTTTATCGAATTGGGGAACAGTCAAAGGGAGGAAATATTCTAGGTTGATAAATAATGATTGTACTATGAAACCCTGACCATTTCCTGTGAACCCATATAGTAATGAAAATGGACTTAGTGATGCTTGTAACTCGAGAATATTGGGGGGGAAAAAGCTAATTATGGAATTGGAAAATACAAAAGACCTTTCAGCAAGTATTATAAGTAGAATAGAAGCGGCCGTATTTACTGCGAAAAATTCATATGATGAAACTTTATTTCTTTCATTGTTCTGTAAAGGTTGTTCGGTAATCCCTAATTTAGTGAAACGATATATAATTAAAGATAAAAGAAAAGCTATAAGTGTTAAAACAAACGTAATATAGCCTAGTTGTTGTGACAAAACAAAATTTCCAAGGATTACTGCATTCCCCAATATCAATGTGAAAACTGCAGTTATGACGATAACCATTGTTGTTATGTTCAATATTTTAAACTTCACAGTACCCCCTACTTTCGATAAAGGAAAAATGAATCCCTTTGATCATTTTCGCAACTAAATAGTGTTCCTTACTTAAACAGTACATTCATTCACCTAATTTGCTTAATATATTTCTATTGTACCATCACATTAGTTTTGTTATTAAACTTGGTGTGTTTATTGCAATCAAAAATTGTTTTCCCAATATATTGAGTATAAGAAGCAAATTGGTTTAAGTCATTGCCGCAAAAGTTGAGAAAACACTCTTTTTCATAATCATGATAAATTCTTGTTAATATACCGTTAACAATTGAATATATATCCGTTGAATAAGGATTGCTCCTCCAAACAACAACATATTCCTGGTCCACTCTAGCGACGATGGTCAATTTACAATGACACATATCAAATTTTTCGTAAGTTTCAATAAGTGTGTCCATTTCATTTTGCTTGTAAAGTCCATCAGCGAAAAATAATATTTCATTTATTGCTAAAAATGTAAGGTAACTTCGGATCAAGTGCTTATCATTCGGGACAATCGGTATGTAAAAATTTGAAGTGCAGTTAGAAAAATGTCTTTTTTTGAAAGTAGACCTCATCTCGTTGGAGAAACTATCTTCACTTATACTAATAAAAAAAGGTTTTGTCAAAGAAAATATCATAAGGAAATTGATCCTATTCATATAACTATTATAAGTTAACACCGGAATTCGGCTAAATAAATATTCATAATCTTCAGTTAGAATTTTTGTAGTAACTTCCCCTTCACTTTGTACAATTGTAATTTCGAATTTTCCCCTCTGAAGATATTTAACAATGTAAAGTACAAAATTCTCAATGCTTCTTCCATTTAAAACACTTATTTTCATTAAAATTACCGGTTTTAATTTTATATAATCAACAAGCATCCAACACACCTTATTTTCTGTCAAATATTAATTTTTCTATCGTTAATGCTCTAACTGAAAAATTAAATTTTCCCGTTAATTAGCATTCTGCTGAACCAATGGACAAGCATAAAACATATTATGATAGATTCATTGATGGTATTCTTATTAAGGGAAAAGATTATTCTATATACAAACTGTCGTTCCACTAAAGTTGCGTAAATTCAATAATTACTAATATTATGGATAATATCATTCCAAGACTTTTGGTTTCTTTAATAGAATGAGGTGGATAAAATGTGCAACATGTTTTGATTCTTGCTAAGAAGGAGAACAATGATATGGTTGAGAATTGAATACCTTAAGGAGAATGAATAAAAGATTTTTAAGTAAGAAGTTAAAATAACTGAAAAGTGGTAAGCTCATCTGTGCAGAAAGAAGGAAGTTAGACTAGTGAGCTAAATTCTAAACATATTTTTGATCAATATAACACTCAAATGCATAAAATATAAATAAGGTCATAGGCTATTGTTTCAAAAAATAAATTGATAAAATCAATGGAGTATGTAACAATATAAGACATAATGAGAGTGAATCTAAATGAACAAAGCAGTGTTAAAGGCATTTTTTTCGTTTTTATCAACTAGGCATAAAGTCTTAAATATTATCTCTGTACTTAAATTGAAGGGGTATTTTGTTCTTGATAACGGATATAAGCTAAATTTCAATCATAAAAATAAACGTGATGTTGTACGTATTTTTTTATTTGCTGTTGAAAATGGAGTTGAGTTTTCAGATAAAAAAGGGTTCTGGAGTCTTGATTTTGAAAATAATTTGATCATCACTTCAAATGGAATTAAATTTAAAATAGAGAAATTTAGCTCATGTATATTTTCTGAGACGTTTCTATTTGACATTCATTTTTTAGATAATGTTTCAGGAAAGATTATTATACAGGCCGGGGGTTTCACAGGAGATACTGCTTTATATTATGCGTCAAAAGGAGCAGTTATATATTCGTTTGAGCCTGATCCAAACAGTTTTCGAATTGCTTGTGAAAATATTTCATTAAATCAAAACATTAGTAATAACATAGTTATGAAAAACTACGCGATAGGTAAGGATGAAATAATTGATTTCCCTGTAAATGAATCTGGCAGTGGAGACAGTTCTGTTTATGAACTAAATGGTAGAAATATAGTTCAGATTAGAAGTGCAAGCATATCAAAAATTCTTGAAGAATTTGATATTAGGGAACCTTACTTATTAGATTTAGACATAAAGGGAAACGAGTTTGAAGTTATAAATGACAAAAGTATAGCGAAATTTCAAAAAGTTAGAATAGAATATTCACCGTTGTTAGTTAATAAGATTGAGGACGGAAGAGATTTATTAATTCACAAATTAGGGGAATACGGTTTTAAAAACATTCGAGTTTTTAAACATAATGATGCTAAGTTTGACCTGCATTATCATGGTACGATTCAAGCCTCAAGAATATAAAAATTTGTTCTGGTACCCCAATAAGTTAGGACTTTATTCCTTTATGTGATATTCATTACAATACCTATTTCAACTATGAAAATTTTTTTCACCTTACACATTTTGTGAAAGGTAATGTTCCTGGATAAACTGCGAATTCGTTCTCTGAATCCGCACTTGAAGATTACATTTCGCGATCCGACAAACAGCATGAAAGGAATGTAGGTATAATAAATTGAGAAAGTGAATGGCAACATTACATATATCTACAGAAATAGAATGGTAAAATAGGGATTTTGATTTGAGCACATTGTTAGATGATTGAGTGTAAAATAATTTTTTCAATATAGGAAGATTATAAGATTGTGTCTCATAGTTCTTATGGGCAAAAGGTTTAAATATTAAAAATAGGTTCGATTAAGGAATGGAATCAACACGTAATGTAAGTCTATGTTTTGTTTTTCAAGACAACGGGGTTGAGGTCAATAGGTTGCTAAACTCACTGATGCAAATAGATCGAGGAACTGCGTAGAGATCGTTGCTATTGATAACTATAGTACAGATTCCAAGAGTATGGATGAAATCACAGCGCTTAAGATTTTGCCTAAATTTGAACACATAAAAATAAAAACTATCAGAAATAATAAACGTGAACCATTGGCTCACAACAGAAATATTTGTTGGAAATATAGTTCTGGAAGCATAATTTTATTTGTTGATTCAGATGTTGAATTTATTCAAGAAGGATTCATTAATAATATAGCAAACAATTTTTTTTCAGATGGGTGTGATTTGATGGCACCGCTTATATATGGTGCCGAAGGAGAAATTCAAAGCATTGGACTGAAAAGAATCTTCAATATTCCATATATTTTTAGATTTTGCAGAAATTCATCAATAGAAAACGAAGTTGTTGATATGATACATGGGGCTTGCTTTGCGGTAAAGAAAGAGATTTTTTCCGTTGTTGGAGGTTTTCATGAGGTAATGTCTCCCTACAATTTTGATGAAATGGACTTTACAATTCGGGCAAAATTAAAAAATTTTTAATCAAATCATATAAGAATGCTCAAATAAGACATTACGGCGGAGGCACAACTGGAAGATTCAATCAGTCAGAAAGAGCCTTCTTTTTTATACGACATGCGATCATTTCTATAAGAAAAAATTATTCAACCTTATCCGGGGTCTTCGTAATCTTTTTTTTATTGGAGCAGTTTCTCTCCAGATGTTAACGGAACCCAAGAGTTACTATGGTAAAAACACCATCATTCGTTCCATTATTTGGAATCTTCGAAACAGTATAATTTAATCTACAATTATTATTTTTATAATCTATGGATATGTCAATTAATAGTTTATAATTCAATATTTCCATCGGTAAAACAGAAATCATGAAATATCCCATTGTATAAGATTTCATGAGCTTGCAAAGCATCTCGGGTTGAATAATGAAGTGACAGACTTTCTCGATGAATATACCTTTGATTCTTGTTTCAGTACCCGGAAAGATTCAAATTTTGGAATGGAAATGTACTCAAATGTAAATGGCAAGTGAATTCTGTCCTATTATGGCAAACCAAAAGTATCCAGTTTTGGCAATCGAAAAATAGCCAGTCCTGCATGCAGAGCTTGGGTGCAGCGGATTGTTTGAACAGGAGGTATGGTACATGATAAAGAGCATGAAGTATAAGGGGCTTTCCATCAGTGAGATCTCTAGGAGACTGGGGATAAGCAAGACAACTGTCAGGAAATATCTCAAATCAGGAAAGTTTCCACAATACCACAGGATTCCTGCAGGATCCATGATAAAACCGTATATTCCTCTCAAGCTGGAGATGATTGATATGCACAATCTCTCTGCAGTGAGGATATATGAGGAACTGAAGAAGAAAGGATTCCAGGGATCATATTCCCTTGTGAAGCAGTACAGCAGGTCCATGAGAAATGACAGGAAAATAATGACAGTCTACAGATACGAAACCGATCATGAAAAGCAGTCTCAGGTGGCCTTCGGAGAGTTTGGATACATAGAAATTGACGGGAAAAGGAGAAAACTGTATGCATTTTCCCTGATCCTTGGGTACTCCAGGGTGAGGTATGCAGAATTCACCACTGACATCAGCACACGAAATGTGGTACTCATGCACCTCAATGCCTTTCACTTCTTTTTCACTTCTTTGGTGGATAAACAGACACGATCCTTTATGACAACATGAAACAGATCATCCTTGAACGCAAGCTCAAAGCTTCAGAGTCCAGGTTCAAAGGAGAGTTCATGAGTTTCTCCGAATACTATGGCATCATCGTCAGGCTATGTTATCCCTATCGTGCCAAGACTAAGAGAAAGATCGAGAATACAATCAAATATCTCAGGTACAACTTCTGGCCAGCCAGATCCTTTGAGTCCCTCCCTGATGTGAATGCACAGTGCAGTGAATGGCTTCTGAAGGTCAATTCCAAATCCATGGCACCACGCATGAAATACCACATGAAAGACTGAAGAAGGAACAGCTCAACCCCATGGATTCAGTGCAGGATTACTCTGTCAGGATAGAGGAGATAAGGAAAATAACCAGGGACTGCTACGTTTCTTACAAGGGGAACAGATATTCAGTTCCATGGATACACGCAGGCAGGGTCGCCAGGATCATAGAATCATCTACCCTGAAAATACAGGTTGATTCTCAGATCGTGGCAGAACATGACATTCTCCCTGGATCCGGAAGAATATCAAGGAGGAAAGAGCATTTTGAAAGCCTCTTCAAAGCGATCAGGGAACAGAACATCGAGAATTTCCAGACAAGGGTGAAGAAGCGTGATCTATCTGAATATGAGGAGGTCATGTAATGGATTCTTATGAAAGGGTGCATGAAAGTTTGATCTCTCTTGGAATGGACACGATTGAACACACCATTGACAATTATCTGGAGAATGCCAAGGACAAAAGCATCGTGGAGATCCTGGACCACCTCCACGGGGAGGAGGTGAAGAGCAAGCTCTCCAGAAGATATGATACAAAGCTGAAGTATGCACGTTTTCCCTTCCGGAAAACAATGGAAGAGTTCGATTTCTCGTTCCAGAAATCCATAGACGGGTCGATCATCGATGATCTCATGACACTCAGATTCAGGCACAATCATGAAAACGTGGTGTTCCTTGGTCCACCTGGTGTGGGGAAACACATCTGTCTGTAGGATTGGGAATGAGGGCTCTCCAGTCCGACATTTCCACATATTGCATATCTGCAGTGAAGCTGGTGCAGTCTATCAGGAAGGAATATACAAGAGACAGGCTTAACATCCTCCTAAGGAGCTATTCAAAGTACCGGATCATGATAGTTGATGAGATTGGTTATCTGCCGTTGAACCGTGAGGAATCGAATCTCCTATTCCAGTTTGTCTCGTACAGGTACGAGAAATCATCCACGATCTTCACATCCAACAAATCATTCTCAGAATGGGGTGAGGTAATGGGTGATCAGGTGTTGGCATCAGCCATCCTGGACAGGATATTGCATCACTGCACGGTATTGAACATCAAAGGAGAGTCTTACAAGGAGAAGTGAAAGAAAATGGAAAACATAAATATGGGTGGACAGATTTCATCTGCCGATTTTGGACAACATTCACCTGAGGTTTACATCAAAGAGCAATCGAATCTATCTCTATTATATGTCCTGTATTTTCGAGGTGTTTTTCCTCGAAAATACATATTTCAAATAAAGCCATAAGGAAGGTGGTTCTAAAACATCATTATCAAAACGATGCTTTCATCCACATACTTCTCCTATGCTTGGATGCTTATGGGAATTCCGCACATTAGCGATAAATACCTTCTTTAATTATACGCAGAGAGGAGATTGGCGATGAAAAGAGAGAAAGTAAAGTTATCACTTGGTATATCAACTCATTGGCTATATTTTTAGGTGACCCTATCCCACCCGTGACAAATGCCCTCCTTATCTCTTTTTTAAGATTCTCTATGGTACTTTCCTCCAGATTAGTACTCTCAATTGGTTTAACAAAGTATTTCATTTTGGTTTCTGAATCCATTGATCCAAAGAAACGAATTCTCTGTTTCATTTTTTTCATATACGTTATTGGATCAACTCTCTGATCGTGATAATAGCAGGCATTTTGCACTAGAGCAGCACTGCTAAGTCCTAGTTTTCGCAACCTATTAAGGACCCTAATATCCTGATCCCATCCTCCAACCCTATCTATAGCACTTTTTTTCATTAGGGTGGAGTTATAAATTCCATACCACGCATCTTCAACTAAGTTCCAACCATTTTTCGTAAAACTCTGTGAAACCATTGAATAGTAAGGAACCATTTCCCGGAGGGTTAAATAATTAGTGAAGGAATTGTAATTTTTATTGGTAATCTGTCGTGGAACTGAAAGGTTTATCCTAGTATCTTGAAGAAAGGGCTCTACCAGTTTAATCAGAACTTTATTATCGGTTACAATATTGTCAGCGTCAACCTTCCATATTAATTCTGCTTTTGAGTTCTGTATGCCGAAATTTGTAAGACCGATTATCCCCTCTATTGGTGAATTATATTTCGTCAGTATATTACAACCGTATTTCTTGACCATTTCAATCGTTCCATCACGGGAACCACAATCAACTACTGTAATTGTGAATTCTCCATCATAAGTTTGCGTAGAGAGAGACTTAAGGCAATCCTCAATTCGATTTACCCAGTTGCAAATGGGGATAATTGCATTCACAGAAGGCATTCTGATGCTTTCCATACATTTCTCTACGTAATTGTTTCAGACAATTATAAAGATTAACTTTTTGCATTAATTGATTACTCTGAACGCACCAAGATCATATTTTATCATTTTTTATAATAAATAAGACCTTATTTCATTTGACATAATTATCTATAAAACGATACATTTTTTTAAGA
>JAKBQK010000197.1 GCA_021835265.1 Thermoplasmata archaeon | reverse complement strand
TTTTATTGGTGGCAGTATCCTGAATCCCGATTGCGCGTAGGTGATGGAACTGTACCTGTCATCAGATTTGAATCTGGGAAACCCCGCACTTACCTTTTTGCCCTGTTTCTTTTCTCTCACCCTTCTGAAGAAGTTGTCGTATGTTCTATTCAATCTGCTTGCGACATCCTGAAGAACCTGTGAGTGGATATTGCGGTATTCCGGAAACATCCTCTTTATTTCGGGTAGTTCGTCCTGCTGTGAGTTATAGTTTACCTTCTTTCCCGATCTGTAAGCATATATTCTCTGCTGTAACATTGCATTGTAGAGTTCATGACACAGATCAAGAGTTGTGTTCAGTAAAGTGATTTGTGAATCAGATGGATATATTCTGAATTTATATGATCTCATGAACCTGCTTCTTCTTGAACCGGCTGCTGATTATAAGTATTTCGCTCGCTTTCATCCCCTATCTTGCGAAAGGGGAAATTCCCGCTCGCAAATGTTAAAAAAATTATAGTGGCAAAATCTATCCATCAATTATATGACACAGAAAATTTGTGGGAATTGCGGAAAGCAATTCGAATGCTGCGGTTCCATTCCTTGCTGGTGCACCTTTCAGATGGTTTCCAGCGGGAAACTCCAATGGCTGAGGGATAACTTCAGGGATTGTGTTTGTGAAGCCTGTCTTAATGATGATTAATTGCCATTATAAATATACTTTCCATGGAATAATATATAAAAGCCACAATTGCCCATATTCCTATGGAAACCCACCCGGGATATGTGCCAAACACATTTTTCAGAGCAACATTAAATGATATAGGCTAAAAATCTGCAAAATATACGATTTGCCTGTTAAAAGGAAGTCTATTGCAATAGAAACTGGGATCAGAAATGACTGTTCAGTCAGGTAAATCACCAATCTATCGCCTAAGCCCAGCAGTCTCATTCTGAACGCAACCTTGCTATTCTCTTTCTTACACCTTTCTCCACTCTACGATCCAGAGTGTGGGAGGGATTGTAATTGGTCTTGACAAAATTCTCCAGTTCCTTGAGAGTCTGGACAATCCCGTTCAGATCTCCGCTTTGTGAAAGGGCAAAAGCATCTGCCTTGTATTCTGAATTTGATATTTCCATTATAAAGAAAAGTATCGAGGATACTGCCACCAATAAAAAAATTACTGGAATCCAGAAGTATTTAACAAAAAGGCTTAATGAAATTAGTACAACTGAGGAAAGTGCTGCAAACGAAATGGATAATAACATTGCTTTAACTAGATTAATGCGTTTTGACAGATCATTTCTTATGTAATGTCCCAGTTCGTGAAGAATTGTGAGTCTTAGAAAACTTGAATCAACTTTTCCGGGTAAGCGATTATCCACATAAATATCAGGTTTACTTTTCCTGACGTCCGAGAACACCGGGGGACGGCGCCCATCATTTTGAAATAGGTAGACATTGATCCCTTGGGGAACGATGTTGATGAATTCTGCCGAAAAAATCTTTGAATATTCATTATCAAGAACTGATACTACGCTCTGAAACCTTTGAACAGTTGGACTTGCATACCTTGGATAATAATCACCCTTATATTTGGTCTTTATGAGGTAATCTACCACACCGAGTGTACTGAACAAAATAATTTCAGAAATCAGAAAGTTAAAACTGCTTACTACTAAATCTGGAAAAGATAATACTATTATTGCGTAAATTATGATTATTGCCAAATCCGCTAACAACCTCTTTTTCCTTAATAATTGAGCCAATCGTACCATCTTTTTCCCCAAATGTATTCGTTGTAATCTTTATTTTTTAAATCATGCTTTTGTCAGATTCGTTATTAACTAAAAAATAAAAATATTGGTAAAAATTTAAAATCCGACCACAATACCAGCTATTACCTCTATAACTGCCCGTGTTGCTGGATCAGCTGCTGCTATGGTTACTGCCAAGATATCCCCAATACTTCCAACTGTAATTGTTGAAGAAGCAAGCATTTCGTCCACAGCCAAAGATATCATCTCGCCAACGTAAGGTACACCCTCTCGAGTTAAAGCAGCTATTAGGATTTCGGTTAATGCCTTAACACTATGTCTAGCTCCCCAATGTGTGAGTTCATACCAAGCGAGATGCCCCACCGTTGGAGCTTCCTGTAAAATTAAGCTATTGCTGGAACCGAATGAATTAAGGTTCAAAGGGGCTTCGTTCATCATAACAAGTTCCACTCCAAAATAAAGGGGAACTCCGACTGAACTAAGTATTAATCCAGCCATAATGATGCTCCTAAGTACACCATGGTTCTGTTTTGATACACTGTCCTTTGATTTTCCTCTTGTAATGAATTGCATCTCCGTATTTCTAAGTTGGATGAAGTCTGTGCTCAATAAATCAGTCACTTTTTGTCACCTCCTTAATTCGGAAAATTTTCAATATATACAATTTCATATAACCTCCCGTTCCTGTGGATCCGTAATTTAGGCAAATGAAGAAAGATGAGGATTACTGAATAATCAGGAGAAAAGTGCAATAAGAGAGGAGAAGAAATACAGAAGAATAAGAATCAGAAGGGAAGAATGTAAGTATGGAAAGCCAAAAAACGGTACATTGACAAAAAAGAATTTCGAATTACACTTCGGCAACAACCTTCACACTATAACGATGGCTGCTATTTCAATCATAAGAGGATTTGTGGTTACCGCAGCATCATTGCACTATTCACGGGTTTATCTCTCAATACATGATATTCAATGCTAAGGACTGTGTATATGCTGGTGTCTATTGCAAAGATATCAATGAAACCATGGGTATAGAATCGAGAGAAAATCACCTAAATATTGAAAAATAGAAAGGAATATCATAATAACAAGAAGACGGTCTCTGAGGGAGAGGCCTTATTCTGTGATGATAGAAATCATGAGTCGGCACGACTTCCCAACCATGGTGAGAAGGTATTGGGTCAAGTCAATGCATTTCTGCGTTGGTTACAACTCACTTACCATGACCATACTAAAAAAGCATAGTAAGCAACGTAAGCTATGGAAAAATAATCAAAAAATATGAAAATCAAGGATCATCCACTCCACTTCTGACAGATTTCTGTAAAAAAAGAGACTAATTCGGCGTTTCAACCGTTAATGGAAATTAGTTATCAGAATATTAGAAAAGGTTCTTTATATATCTCTTTAGATATATTATAATCGGTTCACTCTCATCCCATCCTTGAAGGGAGTGGGGTTTCCCCATTATTGAAAATGCCCCTTTAATTCTATTCAGAGATCTTACTGAATCTCTCACAATCAGTTTTTTGATGGATTATGAGACTTCAAATCCGGTAGACCCTGTGGACTATATTAAACATATTTTCTCGTTTATTAGGAATTTCTTATTCATCCCACGACTGAAATCGTGGGTTTTCTGCTCAGATTATAGTAACTGCATAAGTTCACTTCATAGTTCTCACTTCTATTCTTTGTCTGGAAAATTACAAATTCGTTCACTTAGAATCTCAGAGATTTTATTGTCTGGACCTGTGTCATGAACTCATCTTCTTTCCCAGTTTAATACTTTAAGAACC
>JAKBQK010000195.1 GCA_021835265.1 Thermoplasmata archaeon | reverse complement strand
TGACCGATGCATTCAACAGTGCAATGATAAATACGGGGAATTTATTTAATAAAATAAGCTATGGAGAACACCATATAATATTCGATGAATGTAGAAAGCTATCCAAAAACATAACCAAGAGCAAACGGAACACCTCTGGCAATGGTGATCGGCATTATTTCCATTCTCTTTTTAATCCCTATGTTCCTTCTCATATGCGTAGAGAGGTTTCTCGCTGAACTATTTCTTAATTTTTTTAATGTCTTCTGGGATTTACCGTATCGGTAATATTTTCGAATTATTTTCTTTAAAGAGTTATCTTCATAATGTGATATCAAAATTTCATCAGTCATTCCTATATTTTTGGATAGCTTTCTACATTCATCGAATATTATATGGTGTTCTCCATAGCTTATTTTATTAAATAAATTCCCCGTATTTATCATTGCACTGTTGAATGCATCGGTCAATAGCTCGCTACTGTAAAATCTAGGTAACAAAAAAGCTATGGACTCATTGATTGACCTATAAAACTGATTCCAACCAATATCCTTCAATAGTGTAGCCTGTCTAACCCAAAAACCATCTCCTTGACTACTTTCTCTTATCATTACCATATCATATATCCTATAATTATCGAATAGTAGAGAAAGAGCATCACGCTTCAAGGGTCTTGTGGAGTCTAACAGAAGAGAAAAATCACCATGAGAGTGGATATGTGCTTCGTATCTTGCCTTCATATGGGGCGTGTTATTCGGTAAAATTATTACATTACAATTATGTTTTTGTAATAAATCCATGATCCGATCATCGTTAGAACTGTCAGCGCATACAATCTCATAGTCATGGAAATTCTGCATTGTTATCGAATCCAAAACACTTTCCAAAGATTTTTCACCCCTTGAAATTAACTCGATTGAAATCATGTTGAGGGTTTATCGCTAAGGGATTATTAAATTTAAATGACTCGAAACTAAGAAAGCAAAAGAATCAGATACTTATTCTAGGCAATCAAAATAAAATGCCTTCAAATTACATTTGCTATGCTTACTTATTGTTTATTTCAGATGAGTGTTACATATTTTTTTCTAATTTATTCTCTCAAAAAATCAAAGCTCCCCGAAACCTTTTTTTCGTCGTCTTTCTCTCAAACTAAGAGCATCATTAATAGCTTTAATACAATCTTCTATTGCAGACTCCACGAGTATAGCAACATCTCCAATTCCTTCAATAATATGGGGAATTTTTGTTGCTATTTCAAGAAACAAATTGTCGTGTTCTCACTTGGTGGGCAAGAAAACATTCTATTAATATTGGTATAGGGAAGTAGGTAAAGTGAAGTGTGGTTAGTCTATACTGCATCCCATAATTTCAAGGAAAATATCTATAACATCCCTATGCTCCCACGACATCACCTTCATGATAACGTATTCAGAAAATTTTTTTCTTGACCTCAATAGAGAGTAGAAGCATATACTTTTTTAACAACTGAACAATAACATTTCGGATGTTAGGAAAACCTCCAGAAATTTCTATAATTATACCTGTATACAACAGGAGCGAATTTGTGAATGATGCTATAAAATCTATTATCGATTTAAGCAAAGATAACTCGATCGAAATATTGGTTGTAAGTAACATAAACCTATCCTTGGAAATAGGAAATAAATGTATAAGATTAATCAGAACAGAAATTAAAAGTCTGAGCAAAAAGTTAGAGATTGGTATAAGAGAATCATCTGCGAGTACTGTGGCTTTCCTCGAGGATGATGATCTCTGGTGTAACGATAAAATAAATGAGTTGTTATCGGTTTTTAGAAATAACAAACAAGTTGATTTCTATCACAATGAAAGCAAGTTGTTTACGGGTGAGGTTTGTGGCGATCTTATTAATCCCGATAGTGGGTGCATCATAATAAAGAGGGAGGAATTAGATAACGCAAATTCGCTTAAACCCATCAAATTAGCTATAAATAATAATATTGGTTATAATCTAAGTTCAATTGCTATTAGAAAGAGCGCAATATTAGATCATTTCGATATTTTGACTTCACTATCAGTATACGGCGTTGACAGTCTTGTTGCGATAATAACATTGATTTATGGTAAAAACTTATTTATTGATAGAAATATAAGGACGTGTGTAAGAGTCCATAAGAGTAATTCTTACAGGACACTTTTTACAGAAGACGAAAAGTTTATTTCTGAGTTGGGTTTGAGCAAAAAGCTGATTAGACCCAATGGTGAAGGGATTAATTTATACATAGAATTATTTTTCACTTCCACATACATAGTGTTATACTCTAGAAATGATCACATAAAGCGATATAGTTTAATTTTGGCGTTTATCAGTTACATAAAGAAATGTCTAAAACTTAGAATTTTTCCAGCTTTCTATATTCTCGTTACATTTTTATCGAGAATAATATACTTAAAGTTATATTCTCAAATAGTAAAAAAATATCACAGTTAAATTTTAATAATAACCTACTATTCCACTTCACAGATGAATAGAAGTCAGGGGCGAGTAATCTTAGAGCTTATATTAATAGAGGCAGTATTCTTCGCTTTCTGGTATTTTATGTATGGTTCCTTTTTGGTGAATCATGTTTTTCTCTTTGGAGATGTGGGACTTCCTTATTTTAATCAGTCACCGATTATAGATCTTTTCTCATTTTCTCCGAATCTAAGTGATGCACTATTTATCCTTGTCTATAACGTAAATGCTGGATTATTTCCCATGTTTTTTAATTCATATTTGTTCTTTGTTCCTTTCTTGGTACCTCTGGGCATTTACTATCTGACGTACTCCATGGGCTTAAATGGCAACGTGAGAATAATTTCAACTTTGTTCTATTCAATGAATCCACTAATGTTAATGTTTTCAATCAGTGGGCTAGAATATGTTGGCATTTTTTTCTTTTTTCCGTTGATACTTGCATTCCAGATAAAATATTACAAAAACAAGCAACGGGAGGATATTGTAGCATCATTTCTGTTGATGTTTTTAATGTTCATATTTCTTGGTTATGCATATATAAAATTTACTATATTTATATTCATTGGTATGTCGATAATTGATCTGTTCTTCGCAGGAAGACACAACTTATTACACAATATTAAAAATTATTTTTATGGACTGACTATTTTTCTTATACTATCTTTACCGATAATAGATCAAGCGTTTGGTGATTTTGGTGTTTACTCTAGTGCTGCAGTGGTAAATAGTTCTACCTTGGGTAACTTGGTCGGTATTGCTAAATTTGAGTTTGCTAACAGCAATATACTTACCTCCCTTTACGCTCTTCCTTATGTATCAAATCAGTTAACTGCAATAGGCTATGAAAGTTCCTGGTTCGGTCTCCTATATCTATTTATGATTGTTTTCGGAATTATATACGTAATAATATACAAAGGCGAATACAAGAGAGTGAATTATGTGCTCTTTTTAGTCCTGTTATTTCTCATATTGTTCCAGTATGGTGTTTATAACGGAACGTTAATAAACTTGTATTATGATTATTTCTTCCTAGATATTTATAATTATCCTCTTTTCTTTTACATCTCTCAGATTTTGATTTATTCAGTGTTTATTTCAATTGGCCTCACATCTCTATTACAGCACATTAAAAATAAAGATTTTAAAATTAAAAGTAAACATGTGAGCAAGCCATTAGCATACACTATCTCAGCATTTTTCATCGTCTTAATTATGGTATCTTCCCTACCTATTATAAACTATGAACATTACAATAATCCAACAACATGTGCATCAAATAAAGTTCCCGGTTATGTTTTCGAGTTAACTAAAGAAATAAAGCCATATTCTAACTCTAGGGTTCTTATTCTTCCTGATAATGGCACTTCTCTCGGATACATTGATACTGGCGTCAGTTTGTACGATGTTTACGGTCTTCCGTACGGGTATCAGAATTTTCTTTCTCTTTTTCCAAATTCATTGAACTACTCAAAACTCGAGGTAGCATTTCAGCAAAATGACATAAAATCCATTTCTAAAATTCTGGAAACAGAATCTATCAATGCAATTGTTGTGTTGAACCCGCTGTCTAATCAGGCGATATCATTGCAAGGTACTAGTATTAATGGAGGTGGAAAGATCTTCGATGCTTTGCTGAACAAAACTGGGTTGTACCAAAATATAGTTTTTAACAACAATTATGCTATCTATAAATTCAATGTTTCTTCGTCGATAGTTAATATTAATCCAAACTATTTTAAATATTATGGCAATCTAACATATCATGCAGCCATAAATAATTTAACCACTTCTGTGCTATCTTACAATGAATATCCAGTTAATATTACATCAAAAACAATAAACACATCTGGTTACTTTGACTATAAAATCGAAGTAAATAGGTATGCGCTTGTTGATATCAATAGCAATTTTAGCAACTTACTTTTTACTTACAAGAATGGAACTATCATTCCAGCTTGGATAAAAAATATTTATAATGGCACAGCAACCATATATCTCAAACTTGTGGGCGAGATTGATAGAACAATTTACCTTCGAATTTACCCCGTTTCTTCCAACGAGATGCTTACCGGATATCTTGGAGAAGCTCCGCAGTTATCCGGCGAAGGAACAGCAGTTTTGCCAAAATACATAATATATTCGTCTATTGTTGTTGGCGTTTACGGTTATGGTTATGATGGCAGCATATACACATTCAATTTTACTTTTAACACTTCATATTTTTCAAATACTTTGAATCAGAATTTGTCAAATTTAGCATTTTTTACTTACAATGGAAGTCTACTTCAAGCACATCTAGATTCAGTTTCAAACGATCATGCTACAGTAACAATTTCATTTCCTGGCGGAGTTAATTATTTCACACTCGATCGTTCTATAGGAAATTCTTACAATATATTTTACATGGGGTTTGCCAAAAAAAACAGTAATTTGAATGCATTAAATAATTTAATAAGATATAATATGAGTTCACAAAACACCGAAATTGATATTGGATATATCCCTTACGCTGTTAGAGACTTTGGGATTTATAATGAATATGATAATGGAAAAATGGTATTCCCCTACTTTAATAGTTTTATCGGCGGATATACGTATTCTAATGTATGGGTCTTCGGTGTGCCTGTCTCGGGATATGGGCTTTTTAGCGATGGTGTTTATCCCTCCGCATCTTACTATGTTAATAACCTCTATAACCTTACACCAGAACAAACAGCAACTACTTATTCTTATATTTACGGTGGAAATATGTCATCGCCTCTTTACGTATCCAATACTACAGATTCTGCGCTGTTCGGTAATCTACCCACAAATTATGTAATTGGTGGTGGATTAAATCAATCATTACAGCAGCATTCTACGGATATAGGGTTCGGCGTAACCGCAACTAACGCTTCTTTATTTCTTAACTACAATAAAACAGATAAGTATGTGTATAAGACCCTTGAATCTTTATATGTCTCTGGATTTAATAACTATAGCATTTATTATAACACTGGTTTGTCTTTTAGCTTGAATGGAAAGAATGTTGGTCGTTATGGTTACAATATTGGCTCACTGAGAATGGCAATGTCAAACGTGTATGATGGAAAGATGATCTCGTTGTACTCATATGTCTCTAACAATGTGAGCTTTAATTATACTATAGGAAAAGGAATTACATATCAGGCGTATCTGGATAATTCGAAACTTCAGAATCCATCATATACAAATAGCACCGTGACGTTTACTTATTTTGGAATGAACAGTCTGAGTAGTACCGTTAAATGGAAAATAAATAACATCACATTTTATGGTAATCCATTCAACTATATTTTCAGCAGTCCTGGAAATTATTCTCTATCAATAACCTATGAAAATAAAACTTACCGTGAAAATGAAATCATAGCATACCCTCCCGTGAGTCAATCTGAAAAAATAAGCTTGAACTCTACTGGAAATCACGTTATATCAACCAAAAATTCTGGTGGCATATATGAATGGTACGTGAATGGCATTATTATAAATAGAACAGGGAGCACTTTAACATACAACTTCAGATATTATGAAACATACGGGATCAGGGTCTTTGTTTTAACTTCTATGGGTAATTACAGTTATAGTTTTATTGTGAACGTACATCATGTTGATAAAGTTAATTCATTTAATTATTTATATATATTATATAATAGTATCTTGCCACTCGGGATAATGGTTTATATCACAAGCGGTAAATTTAGAATATTTTTGAAGGGAAAAGGAGCTTATGTCATCAGAACAATTCGTGAAAAAATTTATAAGGAAGTATAAATCATGAAAAGATTGTCTTTCAATTATTGTGTCATAATCTGTGTGTATAATCCTTCAACCATATTTTATGATACGATTAATAGACTAGAAGAACTTAATATGGATACATTTGTAGTCTACAGCGGAAATGATATTAATTTACCGATTAAATTAACTCACGTTATAGTAAAAAAGGAGTTTAATTATGGCCTAGGACACAATTTTAACGTAGGCATACAACTAGCTATTTCCAAGGGTTTCAATTTATTTATTCTTCTCACGGACGATGTCAGAATCTTACCTGATTTTTCAATGGATTATATTGTAGATTATTTCAATAAATTCTGCGAGGGAAATGATATATTGCACATCAATTTTGTCAGTGAAAAGTTGATTACAACTAAGTTTGCACTAGATACAGGGATGATCTTTTCATCGCAGATTGTAAGCCGAATCAAATTTAGGGAAGACTTTGTTATGGATCAGCAGGATATCTATTTCTGTTATGAGGTTGGCAAAATAGGAGGTACTATAAAATCTATTGACAGAAAGATGCTTGATGTGCTACCAGTAGGCAGAATGATGAGTGGAAAGATGCATTATTTGCCGTCTTTTAGGGTATACTTACTTACTCGAAACACCTTGAGAATATTTATGGAATCAAAGGAAATTCATTTTCTCTTAAACTTCATAAAGTTTAGCGGTGGTTACTTATTGAAAGGGGTAATTGGTCACGAAAAACAAATGTTTTATGCTTATATCTCTGGTATTATAGATGCATTTAAAGGAAAAATGGGAATTAGTACTAGTCTTCAAAAACTGTCTGGCAACAGGTTTTGCCAATTAACGCCTGATTTAAAATGAAAATTTTATGGCTTGCGCACAGGGACCCACTAAATCCAAAAGCAGGAGGGGCTGAAAAAATTATTTTAGAAGTGGGAATGAGATTGGTAAGTAATGGACATGAAGTCACAATATTTTCGGGTGGATGGAAAAACTGCAAGAAATATGAGCGTATCAATGGTTTGAGTATTTATAGGTTTGGATTCCGTGCAGGACCTCATATTATATTGCCGATATTCCTTTCAAAAAGACATTTCGAACTTATAATCGCCGATTTAGGTCATGCAGTGCCCTGGGTAGCCCCAGTTATCTTAAGAAAAAAAACCATCGTCTCATTTTTGCATCTTCATGCCAGGTCCCTGCCGGGTCAGGTCAATTTTGCCTTAGCAAAATTAATTACCGTGGTTGAAAAATTATATTTCATAATTTATAAGAATCAGGACTTTGTTACAATATCCAATACATCAATGCAGGATCTGATTGGATTAGGCATTAACCCAAACCATGTGAAATTGATACACCCTGGTGTGAACAGTGATCTGTTTCACCCGTGCAAGAAAACAGAACAACCGTCGATTGTCTATTACGGAGGGATGAGATCCTATAAGAGACCAGAAGAAGCCATTTATCTTTTAAATGGACTATTAGGGAAAATTGAAGATGTTCATCTAACTATGGTGGGTACAGGTATAGAAATGCCCAAATTGAAATTGTTAGTTAATAATTTAAATCTTACATCATATGTAACATTTAAAGGAAGGTTGTCAGATGTAGAACTTTCTAAAATAGTTTCCGAAGCCTGGCTTAATGTTCACTCATCCATAACAGAAGGTTGGGGTATTTCCATAATAGAGGCAGCTGCGGCAGGAACTCCAACAGTTGCATATAACGTTCCAGGTGTTTCGGAAAGCATAGAGAAGGGTAAGAATGGATTAACTGTTCCAGATGGGGATCGTAATGCGCTAAGGGAGGCTGCTCTTACGATTCTCTCTGACCATGATTCATGGTCTCTGAAATCGATTGATGTGGCACGGAAGTATTCATGGGAAATTACGGCCAAATTATGGCAGAACGTTATTCTTAAAATGACAGAGGAGTCGAAGTAAACAATGATATGGCAAAAGATATATTTAATCCTTAACTCACCCTTTTTTACGTAATAGGTCAAGGTCAATATTCATGTCAGATACCAGATCCCTTGTTTTTTTAGGTATTTCACTGAGAATCTCCCCTTTCTCCATCCTGTACATCTTTATCCTGGATAGTATGAGCAACACATCCCTGACACTGTATTTCCCGTTGATCATGTTCAGGATCTGGAAATGCAGATACAGGGACAGGAGGTTCAGGAACATGTACGTGAAAAGCATGTGGTCATCCCTCATGTATGATTTATCAACCTCAAGATCGTTCTTATACACATTGAATGCATATTCAACGTATTCACGCTGCTTGTAGAGCCTGTATATTTTCTCCGGATCTTCATTCAGGTCAGACAACAGATACAGCTTCCCGAAATTGATCTCGTTTTCATCGAACTGTTTCCTGCTCCTCTTATTCTCCTCAATCCTTATGAGGTAATCCTTCTCCTCCTCTGATCTGAGGACAGGATCTTCAAATATATACACATCATTCTCCCGTTTCCAGTACTTGATGGGTTTTCCGTCATACCTGAAAACACTGGTGAAGTGGTCAGGATCAGGTATGAGCGATGAATTTCTTCTGAGTGGTATGATATAGCTGAGATGCCTGCTCTTCAGATTCTTTATGTTGTCGGAGGAGAAGAATCCCTTGTCAGCTATGATCACGCACTTTTCCACCCCGGCCATGTCCATGGTCTTTGACATGGCAGAAACATCCCTGATGGATCCTGGGAGTATCCTCACGAAGGTGGGCATCAGCCTTGTGGATGAAAACAGCATCATGACATTGATCTGCGGCATGTGCGTTCCCTTCGAATTATGCCCCATCTCAAGGAATGACATGTTTTCTGATCTGGAGAATATGGCTGTGGAATCCATGAGGACATATTCACCCTTTTCGGTGAGTTTCCTCATGACACGGATGCTCTGATCCTCCGGGAGGGATGAGAGCATCCTTGATATGGAATCGGGAGACATGCTCTCGTCCATGATTCTGGACATGTATGTCTTCTCGTAAAGGTAATGCACGGATTTCATGGGAAGTGGCTGTATGTTCCTCAGAATAACGTAAGATATGATGCGTTCCCACATGGTTGGATATATCTCCCTGAGAACGGGAATAATTGTCTTCTCTGCGATGCCATGGAGAAGTGCAATGTTTCCATATTCATAATCGGATCTCACCAGGCCCATGGATCTGGATTTGACAATCCCGTCATGCGTTACAACGCCAAGATACTTCCCTGTGATCTTGTCGGCCCTCTTCTTCTCCCTGTTCCATCTGCTTGTCATTTCATACGCATAGTAATTATCTCCTGAAACGCGAATCTCAACGCCCTTGGTCTTGTACTTTCTAACCCAGTCCGGGAGCGTAGTCATATTACATAGGATGCGTAATATGTATAAAGATCTTTCGGAATAAGACTGAGACACAATGAAATAGGCATTCAATAGAGAATGAATTTGGAGTATGCGTGCACTCTATTACGTATAAATCAAGGAGTTAAGGTTTAATATTACTAATTCAATATCTCAGTGCATGAAATCTATTATCACAGGTATCTCTGGCCAAGATGGTTTTTTTCTTTCTAAATTATTATTTGAAAAAAATTATGAGATTATTGGGATAGTGAGAAGAAATAGCTCAATGACTACAGGCACAATTGAAAAACTTCCACACGAAATTAAGGAGAAAATCAGAATAGAATATGGCGATTTAACAGATGCTGGTTTCTTTGCACGATTACTGGAAAGGGAAAAACCGGATGAGTTATATCATCTTGCTGCTCAAAGTTTTGTTGGATATAGTTTTCAAAATCCTGCATCAACCTATGACGTTAACATATCTGGCACTCTGAATGTGGTAAATGCAGTTAAAGAATATTCTCCAAATACAAAACTTTACTTTGCTGCAACTTCTGAAATGTTTGGTCAACCTGAGTCAACACCTCAAAATGAGGAGACTTCGTTTAAGCCAAGAAGCCCATATGCAGTATCCAAATTGGCTGGATTTTGGACCATGAAAACATACAGGGAGGCATATGGAATGTTCATCTCAAACGGAATACTCTTTAACCATGAAAGTGAGGTTAGGGGGCCAGAATTTGTAACAAGAAAAATTAGTATGGCAGTTTCAAGAATTAAGAATGGAAAGCAGCTGGTGCTTGAACTTGGAAATCTAAATGCAAGGAAGGATTGGGGATATGCCAAGGATTATGTGTATGGCATGTGGCAGATGCTTAACAATGGAACTGGAGATGATTACGTTCTAGGAACAGGAGAGTTGCATACAGTAAGAGAATTCGTGGAAATTGCATTTCAAGAGGTGGGAATAAAAATTCACTGGGAAGGAGAAAATGAAAATGAGATTGGTTTATCAGACGATGGAAAAATTCTTGTAAAGGTGAATAAAGCATTTTTCAGGCCACTTGAATCAGACAACTATCTTGCAGACGCTTCTAAAGCAAAAAACAAATTAAAATGGAAATCAACAACTTCCTTCAAAGAACTTATTAAATTAATGGTGAAAAGTGATCTGGAACAGTCAATGGAAACAGGAAAATGAAATATCGACAATGAAAAAACATAATTGAATTCTGAACTGCAAAATAAAAAATCGATAATCTCTTTGTTATATTTCAGTATTTCATAAAAGTATCAAATAATCGTTGAATTTTTTATTTTCCCTATAGTGGAACCGAAATCATGAATCACTTCCATGGTATAAAATTCTATGTGCTTGTACAGCATCCGCGGATTAAAGAAGAAAGCTGTCACAAGCACTCTTGACGAGTATACAGGTGATTTTTGCTCATTTACCTGTAAAGATTCCGAACCTTGATGTGGACATGTCCATTAAGGATGATCATATCATACTCTATTACTCGTATTCCGTATGCCCCAACTGTTCTTCAAGGAAAGTTTCAAAGAACGGTACACACATAAGGAAAATAGCAGGAAACAACATAATTATCCAGAAATATGTGTGAAAAGAATGTTCATATTCCTTAGAAACCCGGCCTCCCGAATGCACAAAAATCAACCGGCGATTACACGTACGGAAAACACATTCCTGAGGATGTGAAGGTGAAGAGCGTGAAAGCAAGAGTAAAATCCTCAGTGAGGAAGTCCTCAGAGATGTGCATGATCTTCCTTGTAATGCATAGTTCACATGAAACAATAAGGAATGCAGTTCTGGATATCCATCATGATCAGAAGATGCCTTCATCAGAACACTTCTCCTATGAAGAGCAGTATATGCTCATTGATAGGTTCAAGGAGGTACAGGTTCCTCCTAAAGGATCAGTATAATGGTGCGTTTTACGAATCCGTTCTTGGTAATCTTGATGATGAATCAATTTTATCATTCTTCATGGTTGCATTCACAAGATTCCATATACCGGATATGGTAAGGATCATCACAGACGGATACCATTACAGGGAAGCATTCGTTGAAGTATCAAGTCTATGAGATTCAGCATGAAGAGGTAGAGGTGCCTCTTCCACATCCTCAAGGATCTTTCCAAGAAGATACATGACGCATCCATGAACATAGAAATGGAGGATGCGAAACGCCTGATCACACACATATTCTTCTTGACCGTTGAAAACCAGGAGAAACTCGGGAATAATTCCGAACAAGTATTAAGTATAACAGAGGGAATATCGGAGAAGGATGTAACATTACGCATCCTTCATCTGATCTGGGATCTATATTTCGGAAACAGTGTGACAGAAAGTTTCCTCAAGACACTGGAAAGGAACAGGAAACCCATATTCAGGTATCTGGATGATCCCATGATCCATAAAACATGTAACTTTGCGAAGCATCATTTCTTCCATTAGATCAGAAGTGCTGAAGAACAGGTTCAAGACAGATGAGAGCCTTCTGAAAACAACGTACTGGTACCAAAGGTTATTGACGAAATTTTGACCCCCTTGCAACAAAATAAAATGTATTAAGAGGAAGGAAATAAGGTAAAGATACGATGCAACCTGATATAAAAAATCGTAAAATTTTGGTAACTGGTGGGGCCGGTTTTATAGGTACGAATCTCGTGAGGAGACTTGCTACGAACAATGAAGTAATTGTAATTGACAATATGCATACAGGAACGGAGAATAATATCAACGATCTGGTTGATTCAGGGAAAGTAGAATTATTTCAAGAAGATGTGAAAAATATCAACGGATTGGGGAGGAAAGTGGACATGATATTTCACCTGGGATTCTATTCAGCATCACCTATGTACAAGAATGATCCAATGCTTGTATCTGAAGTTGTTGCCGGGATGACCGCCCTCCTTGAATATTGCAAGAATAACAATACAAACATGGTTTTTTCCTCTACATCATCTATCTACAACGGAGTAGAACCGCCGCACAGGGAAGATATTATACCTGGAGTTACAGACTTTTACACAGAGGCGAGAATTTATTCTGAAAGAATGGCAGAATTATACAACCGACTCTTTGGTATTAATGTTTCAGCCATGCGATTCTTTTCAGTTTATGGAAAATATGAGAAAGCAAAAGGAGAGTATGCGAATTTAGTAACCCAATTCCTCTGGAATATCCGGGATGGAAAGAAACCAATCATTTACGGAAATGGGGAACAGAGGAGAGATTTCGTATACGTTGAGGATTTAATCGACTCTCTCCTATTAGCATCGCAGGTTAAGGGTTTTGATGTATTCAACGTAGGCTACGGAAAGAACTATAGCCTCAATGAAATGCTCAGCATGCTCAATATGCATCTTGGAACCAATGTGGAACCTGAATATATAAAAATGCCAGTGAAGAATTATGTGATGGAAACACTTGCGGACACATCCAAAGCAGAAAAAGTGCTTGGATTCAGGGCAAGGACAACTCTTGAAGAGGGAATCAGAATTATATCAGAGTTTTACTCATGACTAAAAGAATGATTATGTCCCGAACTCCCCTAAGGATTACATTCACGGGGGGTGGTACAGATATACCACAATACTTCATGAACTACGGGAACGGTGCAGTGGTCAATGCAACAATCAATAAATATATTTACATAACTATCAACGAGAAATTTGATAACAGGATCAGAGTGAGCTACTCAAGGACAGAAATCGTGGATAGTGTAAATAAAATAAAACATCCAGTTGTCAGGGAAACTCTGAAATATCTTGATATTATTGAAAAGATTGAGATAGTCTCCATGTCAGATATACCTTCAAACGGAACTGGACTGGGATCAAGCAGTACCTTCACAGTGGGACTTCTTAATGCACTTCATGCATACAAAGGTGAACACGCTTCCTCGTCACAACTTGCAAAGGAAGCTATTGATATTGAACGTAACATTCTCAAGGAAGAGGGAGGCATGCAGGATCAATATGCTGCTGCATTCGGAGGGATGAACCTCATAGAGTTTCGCAAGAGGGGTGATGTCAATGTAACGCCAATCATCACGCCAGATGGTACCATGGATCAACTGCAGACACATTTGCTTTTGCTATATACGAATCTGGAAAGGAGATCAAATCAAATTCATATGGATCAAAAGACTGGGATTTCCTCATTACATGAAAGTTATGCAAAAATGTCAGAGCTCTCTTACAAACTCAAGGAAGAAATGAATAGAGGGAATTACAATGATGTGGGCAAATTGCTCAATGAAAACTGGATTGAAAAAAGGAAACTTTCTAGCAAGATCTCCCAAGGTGGAATTGATGCATTATATGAGAAAGCAATGGAAACAGGTGCTACGGGTGGCAAGTTGATAGGTTCTGGTGGTGGGGGTTTTCTCTTGTTCTTTGCAGATCCAAAATACCACAAGTCTATTTCGGAAAGCCTTGGCCTGTCCCCGACTCCGTTCAGAATTGTTAATCGGGGTTCAAGCATCATATTTGTGGGAGATTAGTTAATAAGAATAATCCCTAATAATCAAAGAGAATCCTCTACGATCTTTGAGATTATGTGCCCAATTGCAATGGTTGATTCCTGTATGTAGGAAGTTCTACTACTTGGAATCATTATGAGCCTATTCTTAGGAATTAGTTCCCTCAACTTTCCACCTTCCTTTCCGGTAATTCCAAAAACCTCACATCCTTTATTGACTGCTACTTCAATTCCCCTCAACACATTTTTGGAATTTCCGCTGGTACTCAATGCGATAATAACATCACCTTTTTCTGCAAAGGCTATAATCTGCCTTGAATATACATCATCAAAACCATAATCATTTCCTATGGCAGTTAAAGATGAAGTATTTCCATGAAGAACCATGGCAGGGAGTGGTCTTCTCTCTTTCTCAAATCTTCCAACAAATTCAGCAGCAATATGCTGTGCGTCTGCGGCACTTCCTCCGTTGCCGAAAAGTATGATCTTGCTCCCAATCTTGAAACATTTTAGAATTTCAGCCCCTAGATTCAGTATTTTATCCACATCAAGGGAAATTCTGATCTTTGAACCCTCTTCAAGATATGCTTTCACATCTTCTAAATTCATATGTTTACACACTCTTCCTTTGCAATAGGTTTCTTATATATAAAAGGTGGATATGAGGTTGGTTGGGTATTGATTTATGAAGGATTAGTTCATCATGGCACTGTTAAAATGAGAAAAGCACTTTTTATAGACAGAGATGGAACCATAAATAAAGACTGCCCTTATTGCCATGACATCAGTCAATTGGTGATATATCCAGATATCATAGATATCATGAAGGAATATCAAAAGAATGGATATATCATTGTGATAATTACAAATCAGTCTGGAATAGGAAGGGGATATTTCACGCTTTTTCAGTTTCAAAAATTTCATAATGAGCTCCTGAGAAGGCTTGAAGAAAAGGAGATATATGTGACAGGAACTTATTTTTGTCCTCATAGGCCGGAAGAGAAATGTAATTGTAGGAAACCTGGGTTGGAACTGATCTTCCAGGCAGCAAGGGAACTTAAGATAAATATCAAGAAATCTGTAATCATAGGTGACAGGGACGACATAGAAGGGGAGATGGGACGATCCTTGGGAATAGAGTATAAAATATTAAAAAGGTAAACGCACAACATCTATTGAATGGCTATTTTACTACATCTCTATTATATTACAAAAGATCTTTATACATATTGCACACACTCTGTAAAATGCTTGAACTGTCTGACTGGTTCAGGAAATACAAAATAAAAGTTGTCGAGATACGGTGACAGATATTATGCATATGAGATGACAAGCAGATGGAACAGGGAGAAGAAGAGGGCGGACAATGTGATGAAGGAATGTCTGGGCGTTTTAACATATGATGGGATTGTTAAACCCCGGTTTTTGGGTTATGAGAGATCCTATAATGAATATGGCAATATTCCACTGTTGTCTGGCATAAGTAGAGAAGACAACAATTCTTGTTCTCAGGGAGATCTATCCAACTATGTGGGAATATATCATTTCCTTTGTCATGGTGAGGGACATTGCGGCATACTAATCCCGAACTCATCGTGGATTACTGTGAGATGAGGCAAAACAATTTTGTCTCAAAATCAAACGCTCACAAATATTCAAAAATCTTATATAACCATAAGTCGCGTATTTCTATGAAGTTCAAGATTTTACTTGAATATCTTGAATGTGCAAGTCTTATTCCAATTAATATTATGAGCATAGCAATTGAGGTTTTAACAGGGGAAAATTTACTTCCATCTATATCTCTCCAAACGATTGGAATTTCTGTTACATTGTAACCTGCTTTTTGGGCATGATATAGAAAAGCAGTATCAATGGATAGGTTACTAATTGTGATGCTCTTAAGAACCTTGTTTACTACTTCTCTTTTGTATACTTTAAGTCCGCATTGTGTATCTTTTATATTAACCCTTAGAAACAGTATTGTGAAATAATGATATAGTCTTCCGAGAATCACTCTTGATATAGGCTGTCTAATTAAAACTTTAGAATCCCTCATCCATCTTGAGCCCACTGCAACTTTTTCTCCATTTATTACCGTTTCAAAAACTTTCTGTATACTTTCCCACGGAATTGCCCCATCTGCATCTACATAGCCTAAAATTTCTCCAGTAGCAGCCTTGAATCCCTTTATAATCCCTCCTCCTTTTCCAAGCCTCTTGCTAAAGGAAAGAACCCTAAACCTGTCATCTACTTTTTTTGCTATTTCAGCAGTTTTATCTGTACCATCACAAACGATGATAACTTCCCAATTCGAGGGAATCTTTGTTTTCAAATCTTCAAGAAAAGGTTTTATTCTTTTCTCTTCATTATATGCGGGTATAATCAATGAACACAAGTATGACTGTCTTTGCGCTTCCCTGTTTTCCTGCTGAATCAATGGACTCACTTGAGAGTATGATGCATCCATCTGTATCATTTCAGGGCTAATCGACAACTGAGATCACTGAACCTTTTATAGTGTCAGGTTAAATCATGTATTAAATCTTATGTTTATGATTTGATTTAAATGCCCATTATAATTGTTACTTTACAATAGAAAATAGTAAATAAAATTATAAATTTAGCACATTTTTATACCTTAAAATTAATGATATATGTGGGGATGAACTCCTATGCTTAATGGGAAATCGTTTTCCGGTAAAGGCATTATTATCACAGGCGGCGGATCAGGACTGGGCCTTCAGATGGCCAACACTCTGGGTTCATATGGAGCAGTCATTCATATAATTAGCAGGGATCAGGAAAAACTGAATAAAGCAAGAAACTCACTTAAAGAAAAGGGGATTGACTGCTTCACTTATTCATCAGACATAAGAGATTTTGATAAGATTAAAGAGATTGTAAACAAAATGATGAATGAGCATGAAATTTCAGGCCTCATAAACAATGCCGCAGGCAATTTTATCTCAAGAACTGAAGATCTCTCTATGAACGGGTTTTTAGCAGTTTTAAACATCGTTTTAACAGGATCCATTAACATCACTCTTGAAGTTGGAAAGAGATGGATAAAGGATGGTAAAAGGGGAAATATACTGAGCATTCTCGCAACCTATGTTGACACAGGGTCACCCTATGTTGTTCCTTCCGCAACTGCAAAATCCGGTCTCCAGGCATTCACAAGAAGCATCGCAGCAGAATGGGGCCCCAAGGGAATCAGGGCAAATGGAATAGCTCCTGGCCCCTTCAAGACTGACGGTGCATGGAAGAATCTCATCCCTGGAGATGAAGCTGAAAATTTAATGGTAAACAGGAATCCCATGAGAAGGCTTGGGAAGAAAGAAGAGATAGGGGAGCTGGCTGCATACCTCATGAGCGATGCTGCAGAATACATAAATGGTGAAACAATAAGAATAGATGGTGGAGAGTACATCAACAGTGCTGCTCAGTTCAGCATGCTATCCATGCTTCCGGACTCCATGTGGGAAG
>JAKBQK010000183.1 GCA_021835265.1 Thermoplasmata archaeon | reverse complement strand
TTTACCATTTGACTGAAGGGGCCATAGGGTAGATTGGACCATCCTACCAGCTTGGGGTGTTGGTGACCCGAGTTCAAATCTCGGTGGCCCCATCTAATTCAAGGGATATAGATAACAGCGAAAAACGTGCCGCTTTATTATCTGATACTACAAATATTAAATTCTATGCTCTTGACCAGTTGACTTGTATATTTTAATCAATGTTCTAGCTATCTTTGACCTGTTTTTCAATCCTTTCCCTTGCTTTATCTTCCACTTAACGTTTCTCAGACCTCTCTCAGATATCCCCTCATCCCTCACGTCCTTAGGCTTCAATGTTAAAATCCAGTCATAGAATTCCCTGAGGTTCTCATACTCAAGGTAAGAATCCTCACCTATTCCGTTAACCTGAGATTCGTCAAGGTTGTTTGATTCCTTGCTCGGCACTTGGTTTAACCAACTCAGATGCTTTTCCATTCATAATACTCAGACTCTCCAGAGATAATTGTTGTTTAAATCAGTTGAAATCTCTTTTCTAATTTTTCTTGATATTTAAATAACTTATTCTTAAGGCGATTGTACCTAGGGCTCTGGTAGACATACTTTGCGTTTATTAGCCAAAGTTTACCAAATCTTGAAAAATATACACCAAATTTTCTTACTAGTGGAAATTCTATATGTTTTCGTGCCTCCTCAGCTAGTATCAAATACCCTACTAGCTGGGACCAAGTAAACTCATTTACCTGCATTTTGGACGTGGTTTTTATGTCAATTAAACATTGGTCTACTATTAAGTCGGCATCAGCACCCCCAACAAGTAATGAAGTTTCCTTAAAATCAGGGTTCAGCCATACAGACCTGTGAAGGGTTTTAAAGTAATCAGGAATAATATGATGAAGAGCCTTTAAATCATCGACCTCGTCTTTTAGGTTAGAATTGTCAGGGATGAAAGTATCGCCGAACATACTCCCAAGACTACCTCTGTAAAAATAATCTAACATGGAAAATCTTAGTGTTTTTAAGACCAATTCATCATTCATAATACCATCTGAAATGTACTTTTTTCTTGCATCCAGATAATCTTTCTCTATTTGTCGGAGAGTATTCCTCAAAGATTCTCTATTAGTGAAGATAGCATGTAATTTATCTTTCAACTCTTGGTCATTTTTCAAGGCTTCTTTATACTTAGTCTTGGTAGTTAAAATATCTTTATAGCCCATCTTTTCCATAAAAAAATTCACAAAAATGCCTAGGAAATTAAATATAAAAAAGTGAGCGTCTTCTTCGTAAGACATGGACATCTTTTCATCAAAATGTTTGATAGCATATTGACCCACTAAGTTTCCTTCTCTTGCTCTTGGATTTGCCCTAAGTAATTCAAGTCTTAGCATGTAATCAAAGGCAATACCTACTAATGACCTATTCTCACTTATGGGACTTGCAACGCAATTATCATCTATAAATACATCGATTGGAAAAGGTATATCTTTCATCACCTCTTCGGAAAAGCCCCACTCCATTATTGAGGTTAGAGACACATTTTCACCCTCGTTTTTGTATATGTTTTGATTGTAATAAACAATCCTGAATACCTTGTCTCAAGGTAGAACCTTGGAATTCCATTTATTCTGAATCCATAATCCACTCTCTTCTTTGATATTGTTTCCTCTGCACTTATTGAATTATCTTTATTCCCTCTGTTGTAGACGTTCCAACCTAATGCCTCAAATAATGGCAATATGAAATCCTTCTTTGTTGATTCCTCATTGTACCTTTTGATTTCACCTGATTTCTTGATTTGGTCGTATTTTGATATGAGTTCAGAGATTCTATCTTTGTCAGTTTCATAACTCGCTTCGTTTTCCATTTGTATTTACCTCCAAGTTTTCCTTTAATATTTTGTAAAATTGATTTTTTAATGAGCCAAAGTTTGATTCATACTTGTACTTAAAGTGTCTAATATGTGCTATGTCAAATGGTATATCGTCCTCATTTTGCGTGATTATTAATACCTTTTTCTTAAGGCAGTGAGCCAATCCAAGTTCATAGAAGACGTTTGGATTTTTCCCAGTTTCATCAGCTATAATTAATAGTGAATACTTAATTGAATCGAATATTTGGTCTATTACCGTACCAACGCTTAAGTTCTCATCTGCTTTGGAACAACTAAAATTCAGAGACTTAACTATTGGCTCAATAACCTTATAATAGAGAGTCTGAAACTGTTCTTGAAAAGGCATAAGAACGAATATTTCCCTAGAACGTTCCAATTTTGCGTTATTTGCTTCCTCAGTTTTCCTTTCTGTACTCAGGTCTTCAGATACAATTGGTGTGTTATGTGGCAATTTCTCTTTTGCCATTTCTGAAAAAAATTTATGCGTCTTTTCTTCGTCGTTTAGGGTCTCCTTAAGTCTCCCACCTTCTTCTTCAGCGTATGCCCGTAAGTTAAAATCGGGAGCAACTTCCCTAATAAATTTTGAAAGCATTTTTAATGCTTCACTAAGGCCTATATTTTGTTCTGAAAGGGTCATAATCCAATCATAAACAACCTGAGAAGACTGACGTTTGATAGCTTTACTTGCATGCTTTGAGACTTTAAATGGAAAAATTGCCTCAGCAAATCTAGTTACTTTTTCTTGGTCTGTTGCAATCGGCAATGATTCACCAATTTTGACTGCAAGTAATCTAAAATTGACATATTTCATTCTATTTGCTGTAAGGTCATACTGCATTCCAGAAGGTTTAATGCCTCTATGTTTTGGCCTTTCTTCATCGATGTTGCTTTCATTATGGCTCTCACTATGAGCACTGCGAGGGATGCGTACTATCTTTTCTCGAAATCGCATATTTTCACCCTTGTCTTCTTATAAACTTTAGTCTCTTTCCCCTCTTTAATCTTCTTTTGCTGATACCATAACGTAGATTTGTTGATTTTCAGCTCTTTCCTCTTGACTGGATTGATTGACATAATCTTTGACCTTACCTCTTTATTGTCCACTCTTTCAATCCTAATATCAGGAATATTGAAATCCAATGCCTTTAATTTTCCTGAAATACAATTGCATAGAATCCTCACATTTTCATAGAGGACATTATCTAAGGTGAACTGCTTCCCTTTGAATTCATATCGCCTATTGAAATTCTCCTTTATCTTTTCAATCAATAGTTTAGCCGTTTTGGGTCTCAATCTGATGTGGTAATTCTCTGTAACGATAAAATCGCTTTTCTTAGGTTTCGTTTCAAGCAGTTCAATAACTGAATAATCGATAACGTATCGAAACAGTTCTTGCAAATCGTAAACTAACGGGTGCTTAGAAGGTGCTATTTCATGCAAATAACCTATGGAAGGGTCAAGACCGATGGAATTTATCGTTTTTCTTATCATTGATTCCAGAATAGCGTATCCATAGTTCAAGAGGGCGTTTATCACATCGGAAGCGTTCATGTTCCATGAATACGAAAGATTTTTCCTCGTTTCGAAACGGAAATCGGGTACTAAATCATTGAAAATTATTCAGACGAAATAGCTGTATCACAGATAACAATAACGAAACCTTCAATCCTCAATCGCTTCAAAACGTTAAACA
>JAKBQK010000011.1 GCA_021835265.1 Thermoplasmata archaeon | reverse complement strand
GTAATATACAGGTATATCGGACATGACAGCCCTCATTCCCAGTGCGACCGAAAGATGCGTCTTCCCGACGCCTGGTGGTCTCAGGAAGACAACGTTCTCGTTGTTGTGTATATACCGCATAGTCATGTACTCCTCATCTTAGTCCATCAGGATGGAGCATACAATTCTGAGCAGTCACTGCTCAGATGGAAATGTCCCTATCTTCCTTGTTATCCTCTTTATCTCCAGGTTCATGCGCTCAAGCACATTTGTTGTTCTCAACCTCCGCCAGCACAGCATGTTTGGACTCCTATGACTATAAGGATCAATGCCACCTGTCAACGTGTCTGCTGCCTTCTCCATGTTATTACGCATGAGGTATTCCTGCGCTATAGGAAGCAGATCGGGATTCTCGAGCGCCTCCTTTACTATTCCAATGCCCGTCCAGTGCTTCCTTGGAATGTGCTTTATCATGTTTTGCATGAGGTGCACATGGCAGTACTGCCATGCTGATTCAGGGGAATATTTTAGAACAGCATCCCTTATATTTGTGTGCCCGTCGGATATCACAAGATCGGGTATGCTCAATCCCCTTTCCTTCAGCGATTCGCACAATCCTTCATAGTCGATCTGATTCTAGGAATCGTACAGGGGGAATCCCATGAACTCCCTGTAACCTATCTTTGCCCTTAAATAACACAACATGTTTCTTGAAACATAGTACTTGACTGGAAAATTTGCTTGTGCTATGTAGTGTTAGTACTACTACAGTGACATACATCAGGAGACTTGTAAAGGGAGATAATGTTTATCTCTATGAGGTGACCAGTTGCAGGGATAAGGAGACAGGCAATGTAAGGCAGAGGTCAGAGTACAATGGAAAGAAGATCTTAAAGGACAATATACCAACAGTGCACAAGCCTAAGAACAGGATTACTGCCCGTAAGGTTCTTGATTCATATCCATACATAATCTTCAGATTCGCTGGGGATTTCGGCATACAGGATTCACTCATTTCAGCACTGGATGGCTTGACAAACATCCGCGAGGCTGCCAGAAGGATCTTGTTCTCAGAACCATGCTAGAACGATTGTCATTTTATGAACAGCAGGCTTTCACGCTTGACCAGGAGATAAGAAAGAATGCAAAGGTCTCAGAGGATGTCAAACTGCTGATAAGCATTTCTGGAATAGATTTCTATCTTTCATTCCTCTAGCCATCATACATTGGAGACATAAAGATTCTAGATACGGGCAGGTTGGCTTCATTCTTTGGTATTGTACCTGCAAACAGGTATTTTTGATCCATTGTGCGTAGAGGCCACATGTCAAAGGAGGGTGCACGGACAGCAAGATGGGGATTGCCTCTTGCTGTCGATACCGTGATCCTGAGAAACTAGCCCCTGAAAGAATATTACACTTCAGTGAAGAAAAAAAGGGATCCGGAAGGTTTGCACATGTTTCAACGATGAGGAAGCTTCTTCGAATGATATTCGTCATGCTGAAAGAGAGAAAGAAATGGAAATATGAGATAACAAGCCTTACTGAGGACAAGACATCAAGGCTCGAGGGGGATTGAACAATCCGGAGATATCGACCAACAGAATTTCCTGAATGGCTTTGAATTACATGAGTCACTCCATGAACTCTATGTTGTGAGTGCCATTATCCGCTATTGCTGTATCGTCAGATTGCGTCTCGAACGCTTATACCTGTATGAGACTAGGCGGAGAAGGGAGATACTGCCCGGGTCCATAGGATATGTTCATAATATTGGAGGTAATCGACATGTAAGAGAAGGGCTGATCTGGGATTTTACATATTTGTTACAGATGGGCAAAGATCGAGTGTCATAGTACCTAATGTGATGAGCATTTAGGAAATTATATATTCAATTCGTTAGCAATTTTCAAGTCGTTGGGGGTATTTATTCCTATCCAGTTATCAATCATTTTAACCTTAAAAGGAATTTGTTTTTCATAAAATAATTTCACTATATGCGTAAGATAATATTCCCCGGTCTTTTCGTCTCGTGGAATTTCGTCGTATATATCATAGAATTTCTTTGGCATCAAATATATCCCAGTATTTACAATGCCTTTTCCATATAATTTTTTTTCCAATATCTCAGTAGCAAATCCACTTGAGTCTAAAACCAACGCACCAAACTGACTTATATCTTCTACTTCGAATCCAAAGACAGAGGGGGCGCCATAGTTTAAAATAATGCTGAAATCCATATTCGAAATATCATCTCCCATCATAACCAAAAATAAATCATCCGTGACAAAGTTTTTTGCGCAATATAGGGCATTTCCAGTCCCAAGAGGATCATTTTGGTAGCAATAAGTTACATCGTATTCATGTAATTTCGTTCGAAATTTCTCCTCATCACCAGGGTTAATGACTATGGCTATTCTCATGTTATAACCGCTTAACTTAGTCAATATCTTTTCAATAATTGGAACACCTTTTACCTCAACAAGTGGTTTAGGAGTGTTCATTAATAAATTAGCAAATTTACCAGCTTTCATCCTAGATCCTCTGCCTCCAGCCAAAATTACTGCCTGTTTAATCATTGTTCATTATCTCCTTGACCAACATTTCACCATAATTATGCATTTTAATCGCCTCTTCGAATGTTCTACCTTCAGCATTAACCCTGATAAGAGGTGTTGTATTAGATGCCCTTACCAAAACCCAAGAACCTTTCTCCTTGTCATATATTTTAACCCCATCAAGTTGTACGATCTTGAATCCGGCATTTTTAGCTCGTCTGGCAACTTCTGTAACAACTGAAAACTTTGTGCCATCATCACAATCAATATTTGTTAACTTCGTCGAGCAATATTTTGGAATTTGTGAGACTAGAACTGATAGCGTTGATCCTTGAGAAATAATCTCTAACATCTTCAAGCTTGCGAATATGGCGTCATCAATACAGCCCATTTCTGGAAACGAAGTGTGTCCGCTGTATTGGCCACCAAAAAGAGCACCTAACTTCTTAACTTCTTCCGCGCAATAACCGCTACCTACTTTAATTTCAATCGCTTCCCCTCCAAGCGACCTTATAAAGTCTGAAACAGCACTAGAACAAGTTACATCGCAAATGACTTTCCCACCATTCGCCTTTTTGATATAATTTAAAGCAAAAATTGGAATAATTGTGTTTCCAGACCATATAATATTTCCAAGTTCATCTACAAATGCAACCCTGTCTCCATCCCCGTCGTAAGCTATGCCAACATTGCTTTTATTCTTCAGAACTGCTCGTTTTAGATTCAATAGAGAGGTATCAGATGGTTCAGATTCACGATCTGGGTTTGAAGACTTCAAATCTTTACTAATCTCAATTGGTTCTAAACCCAACTTTCTCAAGAGGTCTGGTACAACTAACGCAGTTACGCTGTTTCCGTAGTCAACAGTTACTCTTATATTACGATCGATGTAAATTAGATTCTTAACGTACTTAACATAATCAGCTATAGCTGTAAAATATTGAGTTTTATTTCCTAACGAGTGGATGGTGAATTTTTGCGCTGTGTAGAGGTTTTTCAATTGATTTAAACCGTTCTCTTGCGTTAGATC
>JAKBQK010000589.1 GCA_021835265.1 Thermoplasmata archaeon | reverse complement strand
ATTCTCCACCCCTCGCTACCGAGCACAATTCCTCACTGCGCAATGGATCAGGGTGGGGAATTTTAAACCGGCGATCCTGGGGAATTCCTAACCGCCATAAATGGGGAAATTTGATCCGGCGTTTACAATGGAAACTTATTATCTATAATACAACCTCAGGAAACACTTAACGCTGATCTGAAAATAAAGCAGTATGAGAAATATCTTGATCCTGAATCAAGATTATACATTGCTGGTCAAATTGTCATGCAAAAAGTGAAATCATCAATAAGCTTGATTAAAGGACTATCGAAATTCTATGACGTCGATTTAACAGTGGTAAACAAGGAAATTCAAAGAGTTGATTTAGATAACATAAACAAGCTTATGATGTATGAAGGACGCATTGCATCGGCTTACTGGACTGAATTATCCAAAATATTAAATGGATTAGCATCGGATTTCCACTTTGAAACAAGGAAAAACCTTTCGTATTCATGGAATATGAACGCTTCCGATCCAATCAACGCTCTATTGAATTACGGATATGCTATACTTGAATCAATGGTCAGGAAAGATATTAATGCAATAGGTCTTGATGTATCAATAGGATATCTTCATGAGATAGCACCGTCCAAGCATCCTCTTGTTTATGATTTACAAGAATTGTTCAGGTATGTTGTTGATTATTCTGTCATCGAATTATTAGAGACAAAGATAAAGAAATCAGATTTCATAACAACTGAGAATTATCATATCCGTTTGAGACCTGATACAGCTAAATTGTTGATTGAAAAAATCGATGGCAATTTCAATAAGCGATATGAATTCAGGAATAAACAGCATAGACTTGAGAACATAATGTTTGAAAATGTCAGGGAATTAAGCAGATACATTTCAGGAAAGACAAAAACACTGGATTTCAAGATACCCGATATTGCAATTTCAAGGAATGATACCATAGATATGAAGAACAGGATCATGTTAATTGATACTCAAAAACGGAAAGATTTGAAGATAAACAAATCTACATTATGGTATCAGCAAAAGAGGATTAAAGAGGGTAAGACCATAAAGATGTATAATAAAACAAGGGTGAAGATTGAATGAATGGACAAATACCAGTTGATTATGTGTTGTATAAATTAAACGGAACGTTCCAAGTAAAGGATATATATAAAGCTTTAGTGATTGCTAAGGATATTACTGAAGCTAAGAGCATTAAATCGCGAATGGATTTTGATAGAGTTCCTATAAAAGTGAATGAAAAAATTACCACATATTACGATTCCAAGTCAGATTTAGAAAAGAAAATTGAACCGGAGGAAATTATATCTGAATCAACTGGTATTCTTGAAGCCCTTAGCTATCTTTCGAGAAGGGATTTCTATTTTATCCTTACCGGAAATGATATTATCCATATAGTTCATTACTCAGACCTTAACAATCCGTTGGTATCCTTAGGTATTTACGCTCAAATCACATATTGTGAAATAGCTATACGAAATTTTGCAAGGTCAAAAAGTCCTTCTGACTTGGATTACGGAGAAAAATTCCTTAATGATATAAATAAAAATCTCGGCTTGAATATAAATGTTGTGAGAGCTAAGAATCAATTTCAAGTTAAAAAGAGTTTACAGACCGAAACTGACTTTTTTGATGAACTTTACTTTGATGAGGAATTGATTTTGTTCAGAGAACTCATCAAATCTGGGCTAGACGCCAACAGAGTGAAAGAATTTGAACGATTTATCAATCTTGAAGATTCCAGAATTGTGTCTCTAAAAGATAAGAGAAATGAAGTTATGCACTCAAAACCAGAGATTATTAAAAATCAATCTGACATCATTGAATGGTTGAAGTTTTTACAAGATTGTCAGAATATCATAAGTATTATAGGCGGAAAGACGGTGTTTTATCAATGAGCAAGAGAGATACAAACTCAATAAATGATTATAGAACTGATTCTGAAAGAATCACTGAACTCATATCCAAATATGAACAGATAAAGAAATCCGGTGAAATCAAGAAGTACAATGAAGAATCTACAAAGAAGGATTTCATTTTGCCTCTGTTTGAAGCACTGGGTTGGAATGTTTACAATAAAACAAATAAAGACAGTTCAGTAAGTGCAGAGGAAACAATCTCAAAGAAGAGAGTAGACTATGGATTTAGGATTAATGGAATTCCAAAGTTTTTCCTTGAAGCCAAATCTTTAAAAGAAGAGAACCTCCAGACAAATAACAGGTACATAACACAAGCCATAGACTATGCATGGATGAAATCATGTTCATGGGCAATACTTACCAATTTTGAAACAATTGCTGTATACAATGCAGACTGGAAAGAATCAAATTATGGAAATAACTTGTTCTTTGTTTTACATCCAAGTGATTTTTTAACCGACAAGAGATTCACTTATCTTTCAAAAGGTGCTTTTGAAAATAACGAACTTGACAAGATAGCATCTAGATATGGAAAAAAACAGTTGAAAAATCCAATAAACAAACAGCTCTTACAGGATATGATCCACTTTCGAGAGGTTCTTTCAAAGGATATTGTTAGGAATAATCAGGACAAGAATCTTACTCAGGATGACATAGACGAATCCGTGCAGAGAATCCTTGACCGTTTGATCTTCATAAGGAATGCCGAGGATAGGGGTCTAGAAGAGAATCAGCTACAATCCAATGTAAGGCAGTGGTATGCTAAAGGTAAAGGTCATCTTGTAAAAGAAATCTCTAGAATATACAAGGATTATGATGATAAATATAACAGCAAACTCTTTGCTCACCATTTATGCGATGATCTTTACATTGACAATGAGGCACTTCAAGAGGTCATAGAGGGTCTTAACCAGTCTAAGGACAACTCTTACAGATACGATTTCTCTATCATTGAATCGGATGTTCTGGGGAACATATATGAGCAGTATCTTGGCAATATTCTCAAGTCAACACCAAAGAGGGCAAAACTTGAGGAATCAAAAACTCATAGGAAAGAACAAGGCATCTACTATACGCCATCTTACATAGTTGATTACATCGTAAAGAATACAGTTCGTGAATATATCAAAACTCATACACCCGAGGAGATAAAAAAGGTCAGGATACTTGATCCGGCTTGCGGTTCTGGTAGTTTCCTGATTAGAGCATACAAGGAATTAGAAAATTACTGGAAACAGAATTCTGATTTTGCTCAGCTTACTTTGGATAGCGAGGAATTCTATTCAAAGAAGGTTGAAATTCTCAGAAATAACATATTTGGTGTTGACCTTGATCCTAAAGCAGTCGAAATAGCTCAATTAAACCTATTGTTACAAATTTCGGAGAAAAAACAAAGATTGCCATTACTGCAAAATAACATTAAAGTTGGAAACAGTTTGATTGATGACCCTTCTGTTTCTGATAGGGCTTTCAAATGGGAAGAGGAATTTCCTGAGATAATGAAAGAGGGTGGATTTGACGTTGTGATTGGGAATCCACCATACATAAAGGAATATTTAAACAAATCTGCTTTTGAACCGCTTAAGAAGACGAGATTAGCGAAATATTATCAGGGAAAAATGGACATTTGGTATTTATTTGGTTCTTT
>JAKBQK010000439.1 GCA_021835265.1 Thermoplasmata archaeon | reverse complement strand
GCAGCAATTTGATCTTTGTATTTTTTGAAGAGTGCTTCAGTATCTGCAAGATTGTTATAGTCTGATACCAGAACTGTTTTCCCAATTTCCTCCGGTATTCCGGGCGATGATGGCGTACCAAAGGTCAAGGCGCCACTCCCCGCACCTATGAGAACATAATCGTGTGATCCATGAAATCCAGCATTCATTTTTACGATCAATTTTTTACCGGTATAGGCTCTGGCCAGTCTTATTGCGTGCATGGTTGCTTCGGTACCGGAATTAGTAAACCGCATCATTTCTATTGAAGGAATGGCCGTCTTTATCTCATTGGCCAGATCTATTTCAAGTTCCGAAGGAACTCCAAGGGGCACGCTCAAATAATCCATTTCTTGAATTTTGGAAATTACCTCCTCATTTCCATAACCTGCAATCATTGCGCCGAATCCAATATTAAAATCTAGATATTCCTTTCCATTCACGTCAAAAATTCGATCTCCTATGGCTTTTCTAAAGTATACAGGGTTCGGTGCGTAATATCTAACGGGTGAATTTACTCCTCCGGGAAAAAGATCTTTAGCTCTGTTGAATAGATCAATTGAATTCATTTGCAGGTATTATATCCGCGAATTTACGCTTTTCTTTTTGCGTTTTCAATTTGTTGGTTCCTATACTAAAAATATGATAAAATCAATAATTTCATTCATTAATTACTATTGAAGTAGCAGGAAAGCTCCGATCTTTAGAGAGGATATGAATTGGGATAGATATATATTTGATTGTGATATATTTTATTTAGTATATGGAGATAAGCAACAAGGGAAAAGAATACCATCGGGAGCCACATATGGTGTATACTTGCCAATATCATGTCATATTTTGCCCGAAATACAGTTGGAGCGTTCTAATAAATGGTATCGGTGTAAGGCTAAAAGAATTAATCCTTGAGAAACAAAGTGAGTATGAGTATAAGATACTGGAAATGGAGGTAATGCCAGATCATGTGCATCTTCTTATGGATGTGAACCCAAAAATAGGGGTATATTATGTTGTAAACAGAGTCAAAGGATACACATCCCATGTTCTGAGAGAAGAATTTCCATAGTTGAAAAGGAAACTACCTACATTATGGACACATTCAAAATTTATTTCCTCTTTTGGTGCAGTAACACTTGAAGTTGTGAAAAAATATATAGAGGAACAGAAGGGAAATGATATTGACATTCAGTATCAAACACGGGAGAGACTTCTCCATATAATTGGAAAGGGCAAAACGAATAGCTGAATTTGCAATAATGACGCACACCCTCTCTTCAAAGGATGTTAAGCATTTTGGATTGAAGAGCATAATTACAAATCAGATACTCCGAAAATATTCAAGGAATAAGAAAATAAAAAATGTTAATCATGTTAATCTCACTGTACCAAATCAAGGTATTAAAGCAGATAAAGAAAAAGGGGAAATAACTATTCCATCATTAAAATTAACCCTTCAGTATGCATTCAGAAATGATTTTAACAAAATCAATCAGATCGAGATAGACAAAAAGTATGCATACATATCAGTCACAGTACCTGAAATGACAATGATCAAACCTGAAAAGTGGATAGGAATAGACAGGAATACCAAAGGTCACATTGCTGTTGTTGCAGACCCTCACACAGGTAAGGTATGGAAATTAGGGAAAACAGCGGAGAATATACATAAAAAGTACAGTGCAATCAGGAAAAGATTACAGAAGAAGGGAAAATACAGGAAATTAAAGAAAATTAAGAACAGAGAAGGCAGGATAATTAGAGACTTAAACCATAAAATTTCAAAGAAGATAGTTGAAACAGCAGAAAGAGAAAAAGCAGGAATAAAGCTGGAAAAGCTTAAAGGCATTAGAAAAAACAGGAAACATACAAAATCATTTAACTATGGTTTAAATTCATGGTCGTTCTATCAACTGGAGAAATTTATTGAATATAAAGCTAAGATGAATGGCATTCCCGTAACCTGTGTTGAGCCTAAAAACACATCGAAAGAGTGTTCTAGGTGTGGAAGCATAGGTATTAGGGAGGGTAAATTATTCAAGTGTCCCGTTTGCGGACACGTTGACCACGCTGACGTCAACGCTTCGTTCAATATAGCGTTGCGTCTTCCTTTAATGGACAGCGCAGGTCGATTGCATGGAGACAGGGATCTATGCAAAGGGAGCACTGATACCCCTAAAGAGGCAACACTGGGAACGACAGAGACCTTAGAACCTCCGAAGCTTTAGCGAGGGGAGTATGTCAGTGTCCAGTAAACGATAAAAAGTCTTCAGGCATACACGCACATTGAAAAGTTATGGGCTGTCTATTCCAAGAGACAAATTCAGTGCGGTTTATGATTATCTTTTTAAACATAAACTGCTCAGGACTGATTTAAAGATCATTTCCAGAGGAAATATGCGAATTTTGCCAGTTATTCAAAAGGTCAATTTAGATCAACAAACTTCTGAGATTTTTGATTTTGTAACTTCACTTGATAATTCCGTTAACAGAATTCTTAATGAGAATAGCGGGAAAGCCAATAAAGAGAATAGAAAAAAGACCAGGTGGTACAGGATAGGTAAATGCATCATTCTGAAAAATTGGAGCAATACAGATGAGGAAAAATCTGCAGCAAATGAACTTGTAAAAAACTGCAGGGTTACATCAGTTTATGCAGAAAAAGGGAAGATTACAGGGGAAAAGCGTAAACCATCTGTTCAATTAATAGCAGGGAAAGGAGGAGAAATGCAATATCTGGAGAATGGGGTGAAATATCTCTTTGACCCGGAAAAGGTGATGATGAGCAAAGGGAATTTAAAGGAGAGAAATTTTCTATCCGGGATTGGAATTAAGCCTGACAATGTTCTTGATATGTTCTCGGGTATTGGTTATTTTTCCCTGCCCGTTGGGAAATATATGAACCCTAAAACCTTAACCTGTATAGATGTAAATGAAAACGCATTGTATTATTTAAAAAAAGCAGTAAAATTGAACGGGATTACATCCAAAATTTACATTTATAACGAAGATTGCAGATGTTTTCATGGAAAAGTGAGGTATGATCTGATTTTAATGGGTAATTTCAAAAGTTACCTATATTTACCACAAGCTTTACGTAATGCCAGCGAGGGAAGTCGTTTAATATTGCACATCATAATTCCCACAGAAAGGATCGTAACCATGAATTATTTAATTGCAGAAAAAATAAACAGATTTGGATATCGCGGCACAATTGAAAATACTCACAAAGTGAAATCCTTTTCACCTCATGTTTGGCATATTTCAGTGACAGTTCTCATACTCCAGACACCATTATAGAGTTTCGTGGGGTTTGAACTTTAATGAAATATATTTCAGATTGCCAGGATTTATATTTGATAGAATAAGTAGCTGAAAATTATATGAAAATAGACACTGAGGAATTTTATGGTGAAATGATGAATATTTTCCAATTTTTAGCCTTAAAATTTAAATATATATAGAAAATTAAAGTTGGTTGATTTCACCGAGCTATTGGATAATTCCATTAATCATAATCGTCGCTTTAACCTCAGGGTATCTTCTTTACAGCATATTCAGAGCTGA
>JAKBQK010000366.1 GCA_021835265.1 Thermoplasmata archaeon | reverse complement strand
CACCATATTCCTTAGGTATGTAACTCGCAAAGAGACCGAGTTCATGCATTCTCTTAATTAATTTATCAGGAACTTCCATTTTCAGATCAATTTCTTTTGCCAGTGGTTTGACCTCATCATTTGCAAAACGTTTTACGTATTGAATTACTTCTGATTCTTCCGCTGAAAGATTATTCATTTAGATCATATCCTAAACCCTCGGCGGTAAATATCTGTTTCGTCACCAGGGATCATTTCAGTGAGAGCCATGTTTTCCTGTAAAAATATATCTCAACACTAAATTTTGTCAAAAGGTCTCTCCTCCTTGAATGTGGAATTTTGTTCTATATGGTAGCTAACTAAGAAAATTGCAACAATACAATAAAGCGTTTTAAGGTATAGTGATAATATCTATCACGCAATATTAATAAGAGAGAGAGTTCCGTGAACGTGAAAATAAGAAACAAACTAATTGGATTGGCAGCATTGCTCGTAGTAGTCATATTTATGGCTTCTTCAACAGTGCCAGCAGTAAACGTAAATTCCCACGATAATGTGATGGTAAGTGACGATATGGCATCGAATTACAACTCTCTGTATATTCCAACCATATGATCAGAAATCCGAGGAATGCATCTGATTTACTTTCAAATGCATTTCTTGCATATTACATCCATAATCAAGGGTATGGAAAATCGACTGAACAGCTTGCTAATAGTATACATTCAGCATCCGAATCTGAAGTGAAGACTCTTTTTTCCAGTTTTCTCAAATCTTCTTCATATGCCAGATCACTTTTAGCGCTCCATACAGAACATCTTAAGGAAAAATTTGCCCTATTGGATAAAGCCATGGCCATCAGACTCTCAAATGAATTGAATAATGGAAAGAATGGGAATACTCATCCATTCAAAACTAATAATAAAAATACAAAATTAGTAAGCATTAGAACAACAAATAATGCACCGTCTATTCCTGGCTGGGTATTATCCTCACCAGGGCAATATGAATATGTTGTTATCAATTATTTTACTTATACGATTTGGTGGGATACCTTTACTTATGGAGAACAGGATGTTATCTATAATCTTTATTCAGGCAGTGCTGCTCAGAATTATTATAATTCTATTAATGGACAGCTACAAGATGAGAGTTTGATAGCAGGTGGTATTGTAGCATTTATTGTTGGAGCGTTTATAGGTCCATTAGCCCTTTTGGCTGAGGTGACAATACCCGCTCTCGCAGCACAGAGTATTGCTTTTCTTGCAGGAATAGCCACAGCATTATACGCTTATAATCCATTGATCAGTAGTTACACCGCATTGTATGAATCAGATTATGCAAATCAGAATTCCGGGGATAAATACATGTTCCTCTATGAAACCAGTAACTATTATTACCCCTGGTACGCAGTAGGTGCCCAAGCTTCTTCATTTGGAGTGAATGGGATACTTTCTAACGGTAACACAAATACTGTTTTGCCAATTGAAGACTGGCTTGGTGCCTATGTACCTATACCTGGTGCCCCGGCTGCATATGCCCAGTATATATCAAGTTCTTGCAATCACTTTGGTACAGGCCAGTGGAAATATGTTGGTTCTTAAACCAAAACTTCCAAATATATTTGTTAATTGGAGATTAAAATTATGATTAATCTGTATAGTCTATGGACTTATTCACAACCACTTGGAAAAATAATTTTTGTTCTTTTTTTTATTAATATATCAAATTTTGGATTTTTTTTGAGAGGTTTGTCAATGAAATCTGACAGAAAATACTATATTAAAAGTTTCAAAAAACTTTTAGAAATACGCTCCAAAAAGTGGAATATTACAATTGACAAAGATGAGGATAAGGTCATAAACGAATTGATTTCAAATCTGAAACACCACTTTTTAATTTCAGGATTTTTCTGGTTTTGGCCAATTTTATACTCTATGGTTGCACAAAGTTCCTGGAGTTCACACATAACGCTTTTGGTAATCTGTGTTATCTGCGTCTCACTATTTTTTATTAACGGTTACTTTAGAGGTAAAACCGAAAAGAAGATAATATTGTCTGCGGTGAAACAATAACACCCAATTTCTTTGACATGATTGAGTGTGAAATGTATGTGTCGAATTTGTGGAACCACTTTGGTACTGGACAGTGGAAATATGTTGGTTCTTAAACCAACATTTTAACTATTTTTATTTGTTGATGTTGAAATGAGTTTTACTATAGGGGAAGGATTCATGGAAGCGTGGCTTTTGTCTGGACCACTTGTGTATGTTGTATTATTTCTGTTTTTTTTTGAAACTGGTTTTACATCCTACTTCGGTTTGTGGCTTACATCAAATTTAGAAAAGAAAAATTATTATAAAAGTTACAAAAGAGGGCTGGAACGCTTATCAAGGAAAAAAGATCTAACATATGTTGAAGATCAGGATAAAGTTATAAGTAAATTGTTTTCAAATGAGAAACGCCTATATAGAAACATAGGCATTTTTTCAGTTTGGCCGCTTTTGTATGTAATATTTGCACAGAGACCCTGGATATCACATCGGGTACTGTTAGGAATAGAGATTGTGAGTGCAGCACTAGTGTTTGTTGAATTTTACAAAAGAAATAGAGTTGCAAGGAAGATAATATTTTCTGCAATGAAACATTGATTCACATCTAAGGTCCTGATTAATCAATTTTTCTGAATGTAAACAAGATTGTGACATAGGTTTTTTCATTTGGAGTGAATGGGATACTTTCTAACGGTAACACAAATACTGTTTTGCCAATTGAAGACTGGCTTGGTGCCTATGTACCTATTCCTGGTGCCCCAGCTGCATATGCCCAGTATATATCAAGTTCTTGCAATCACTTTGGTACAGGCCAGTGGAAATTGTTGGTTCTTAAATCCAATATTTTAATTCTCTTTATTTGTTGAGGTTCTAAAATGATTATCGATGTTTTATTTGACAGATTGGGCTACTCACAACCTATTAGTTTCATAATTTTTGCGGATCTCTTTGGTTTAGTGGGGGTAAATGAATCGCATTTTTCTTCTCAGTAAAGTCTGTATCTAAGCCTAAAACTCTTAATTCTCACTGGGTCGATCCAATCATTATTCAATCTAATCCCGGAAAAGGTATATTGCTTTATTCACATAGAATTGTATTCCTTTGCTTGCCCCCAGAATGTTAAAAAGATCCATAAAAAATATTTCTTTCAAAATGTAAAATGCTGTATGATCAGAATGATAGTTCATTCTTTAAATCATTTAACAGATCGTCGTTTATTTTAACACTTTCTTTGTATGTCTTGTGGTCTGTAGTCATAAAGACATTCTTTGAGTTTTTAAATAATCTGATCTCATCTTTATTGAATCTGAATTTCAAATATTGCACGGTTGATTCCAGAACATCTGTCGATCTGCCTTCCTCAGGAATGGCCCTTTTTTCGTTTCCGTCATATATTAAAACGATGTGCTCCTCAATTCCCGCAAGCTTTGGTAGTTCCCTGACCAGCTCTTTCTCATCTGTTATCTCTATAAACATGGTAACGCTGAATTCATTGCTTTCGGGCATCTGTTCATTGTACACCCTGATAAGTCGCTTTATTTCATCCTCAT
>JAKBQK010000377.1 GCA_021835265.1 Thermoplasmata archaeon | reverse complement strand
CCCGATCCTGTCAGTGTTTTCGCAGATTTGTCCTGTTACATCAGTTTTAAATTTTCGTTCTTCGTTCATCCTGTTTGCTATGAGTATATGGTGATAGGCTCCGTAAAGAGCTGGTCTCATAAGTATGTTCATCCCTATATCTGTACCCGTGAAGTTTGACTCCTGTCTTTTAACGTCTGTAATTTTACCCACTAACAATCCTGAGTTGGAGCTTATGTATCTACCGGGTTCAATCACGAGCCTTGGTATTTCCCGACCTTTTTCTGTATAAAATGTTTTGAATACACCAGCTATGTTTTTGGCTGTTTCCATAACATCCAGTTCATCCTCTTCAGGTCTGTATGGTACACCAAATCCTCCTCCCATATCCACAAATTCGAATTCAATACCAAGCTCTTCCTCGAAATTTTTAACAACTTCCAGAATCTTTTGAGCAACTAATTTAAAATGGTCGGCGTTTCTTACGTTTGATCCAGCCATAACGTGGATTCCGAACCTCCTGCATCCCTTTTCCTTTGCCTCCCTGTAACCCTGTAATGCAAGCTCCGGAATTTCTCCAAATTTTGCCCCTTTACCTGCTGTTTTTATGCCTGGAAATTCCCCCTTTCCATAATCAATTTTAATTCTAAAACTCACTATTTCTGGTAAGTGATCAAGCACCATTCTGAACTGACTTAGAGAATCAAAGTTTATTGTTATATTCTTATCAATTGCAAATTTTAATTCTTCTATAGTTACATTATTTGGTGTAAAAGATATATTATCAGGAGATACCCCACTCAGCAGAGCTATTTTTATTTCATTTACTGACGATGCATCCATTCCACATCCCTCAGATGAAAGAATGGAAATCAGTGAGGGATTGAAATTTGATTTTATTGCAAAATCTATGGACACATTTTTGAAATATTTATTAAAAGCATCTTTAATTTTTCTATAATTGCCACGTAAAATATTCTCAGAATAGATAATAAAAGGCGTTCCATAATCTTTTGCTACCTCTACAATGTCATTACCATACCAAAATAAATTCCCATCTATTATTTCCGTATAACGTGGCAGGATTTCATCCATTTTATGTCATTTTACCTAGGTTATTTAAGGTATCGAGTACGAACCTATCTTCGCCACTAATCTGATACACATGCATGTTAAAATGGATATCGAAAATTGTACCTTGCAATTCAAACCGTAAGTTGCTTATTTGTAGTTTATAGTTTAAATTACTATAATGCTTTTCCCACCCATGTTTTATAATTTTGAGTGAATCATTCTTTTCATCTTTAGGTACCGATGTTCAAGAATTATTTGAGTTATATCAGCTTCAGGGATTGCATATTCGAATCCGTGGAAAATGCCATCATATACGTGAAGGTCTACTCTTCCGTTGGAATTTATAAGTTTTCTAGCAAAGTCAACTGATTCATCTCTAAAAACCTCGTCGAATCCTACCTCAATATAAGTTTCTGGAAAACCTTCTAAATCGGTTGCTATGGATGGAGAGGCAAATTCAGATATCTCTTTTTCTGAGCCAAGATATCCTCTCCATCCCATTCTGTTATAGTACGTTGGCCAGAAAGGCCAGCTACCATCATACTGAGCACTGGAAAGAGTTGTATTCCTGTGATCTAGCATTGGTGCCATAAGGAATAGGTTCCTTATTTGTGGGCCATTTTCTCTAATTGAGCGCAAAACAACTGAAGCAGCAAGGCCACCGCCAGCACTTTCTCCCATTATGCTTAACATTTCCGAATTAATTCCAAGACTTTCGGCAAGAGCTGAACAGTACTGGAACCCGTAATAACAGTCATTCAATGGGATTGGAAATTTAAATTCTGGTGCAAGTCTATATTCTATGTCAAAAATTTTACATCCCAATTTAAGCGATATGGAAGCCAGCCTATTTATTTCCTCATCTATTCCTCCTACAAGTAAACCTCCTCCATGGATATGAAAAATACATGGGAGTAAATCTTTCGATCCTGACGGTGAGTAGAGCTTCGCTCTTATGTGCGTTCTATGAAATGATTCGTTAATTTCTGCAACTTCAATTCCTGGGATATCAAGCGAATCTGATGTGACACCGGCGGATTTTCTTGCATTAAGTAGATTTTGCTTAAATTGAATAACCCTATCTTCTACATTGGAAATTCTATTCAACTTCTCAATGTTGTTTCGAACAAGCAAAGACCTTCTAGCTGCCTCTTCTCTTACTTCCATCACAAGATTACTAACACGTGAATGGATTTCACTTGCTCCCATCAGGGGTCTAATACATGTTGTGTAAATAATTGTTTTTATCAATACCTTATGATCAGTTTTCAGATCTGTTTACATTTTAGTAAATCAAATCTCCTGAAATATTTATTTTCTAAATTCATAAACAGTCACAAATTCCTCTATGAGATATAAAAATGGATTAATATTGCCGATTTCCTTTGATACGAATAGAACATAACTTTTTGGCCTGAATTTAATAAATATTAAGTCGAAAATTGCCGTAAAACCTGGAAAAGTCGTTTGAAGGATCTCAGTTCGATGACCTTACTTTATTATTAATGTTAATATGGCAGAAATGGCTGCAGTATTCTATGATAAATAATATTATTATGTTATTCCAGATACAAACCAATGTCCTTTAACCTCGGGATTGAAAATCTTGGAAAAAATAGAATAAATGAGAATGTGGCCTTATTAACTAATGCCAGTGGAGTAACTCAGAATTTAGAGCAAAACGTTGAATTTCTAATAAGAAAAGGGTTCAGAATTAGAAGGATTTTTACAGCGGAACATGGTTTTTATGGAACACTAAACGATGGGGATGATGTTAAAAATGAGACATATAACGGGATAGATGTTGTATCCATTTATTCTGCAGATAGAAAGTCCATAAAACCGGAAGAGCTGGAAGATGTTGATACAGTGATATATGATTTACAGGATGCTGGCACAAGACCATATACATTTATCTCTTCGCTAAAAAACCTATTAATCACAGCCTCGGAGCTTGGAAAAAAGGTTGTTGTGTGCGATAGACCCAATCCCCTTTCCAACATTGTAGATGGACCTGTGTTAAAGAAGGAGTTTGTTTCATTTGTTGGAGCGGACGAATTTCCACTAAGATACGGAATGACCATAGGTGAATTAGCTCAATTCATGAATAGAAATATTGGTGCAGATCTGAATATTTCAAAGATGACAGATTACGATCCGTCAAGATATTATGACAATTACATGAAATATTACGTCCCACCATCACTGAACCTAAATTCTCTAGACTCAATGTTTAACTTTTCAGGAATGGTATTAATGGAGGCAGCTAATGTTAGCGTTGGTAGAGGCACTCCATACCCATTTATGCAGTTTGGATTGGAAGATCCAGTAGATCTTAGATCTGATGAGTTCGAGGGTGTTATTCTTAGAAAAACCTCCTTTATCTCATTGCTTAATCCGCTTAAAGAAAAGAAACTAATAGGATATTTCATTCATATAAAGGATAAAAAGAGTTACAGTAGCATAAGGATGGTAGCCACTATCATGAAAAAATTCTATGATATGGATAAAAATCTAATTAATTTAAAAAA
>JAKBQK010000188.1 GCA_021835265.1 Thermoplasmata archaeon | reverse complement strand
TTCACAGCTATACCGAGAGCCTTTTCTGATTCACCCTCATCGTATACATCTGCTGTATCATACAGGTTTATTCCGTAGTCATATGCTCTTTTAACCATTTCATTAGTAGTTTGCTGTGAAAGACCACCCAATTTCCAGCTGTTCCTGTCACCGAATGTCATTGCACCCAGGGCAATTTCCGATACATAAATCCCGCTCTTTCCATATTTTAGATATCTCATATATGATCATACGCATATGATAAATTAAGGTTGCTCAGAATAAGAAATGTTTTCTTTATTTTATAAAAGGTAACATGATGCCTGGCATAACAATTAGATCCATTACCGTTTATATTCATAATTGATTGACCAATTTCACTATGAGAAGCACTCTATCCATAGTAAGGAGTCAATAGATTTATCCATCTCTCTCGTATTGAACTGTACTTATTCATTCCATGGTATCCAAAAGGTGGAGTATTGAGTTTGCATAAATTAACGCATCCCTGACAGCCTCATAGCTAAACTTAATTTGTATTGTTTCGCCAATTACACCTTTTACATATTGATCCTTTATTTCAATGGTACCGGGATTCAACAAATAATGATCAGAAAAAACTCTAAACATGAAAAGCATCACATATTCCATTGAAAGATTGTTAGCCAAAACATATCTGCTGAATTCCTTATGCGAAAAATAATCCCCTCCTTTTCCGCCACCTCTTTTATTGAGTTTGTGATAATAAACCTCAGACCAATAGTTAAAAAGGGCAAAATATAACGTACTAAAAGTTCTTCTCATTTCGACTTCCGGCATTAACTCTCCATTTTCAGAATATCTATCTACCAGGTCTGATAGGTCGCTTAAAATTTTTCCAGGGTTTAACCGGTTCGTCACACAAATCCTTTCATGCAAAAAACCGCCAGGTAGCCTTTAGTAAATATTTGAAGTCTTGCCATATTATTTTCAATTTCTTTCCATTCCTTCCTTCCAGCATTAAGAAAGATTATTCTGAAAAAAAGAACCTCGTTAGTATCTTCCTCAGTAACATAATCTAAATATGGCCCACCATAAAATCCATAGTTTTCAGAAAGAAAATCGAGTATATCTGCAAGTTCAGTTAATTTATCAGAACTTGAGTCCAAAGTTGGATCTGCTGCATCAAACTCCTTTAAAACCAGTTTAATGGTATCATCTCCTGTAAATGTATGAAGTCTTGATATGGCCACTAATGATTTGATATAATTGAGACGTTCTCTTATACTTACTTCCTCTCCATAGATTAAATTTGAATCATTTTCAAATCGTGGAATATCAATAAAAATTTTCTCAGGCTGCATTAAGGAAAATGGTATAGAATTTTGTGTTATACTATAAAAATCTTTTATGTTGTACATTACTTTTCCTCCTTTAAGAAATTTAGTAATTTTTCAAGATCCTCATATCCTTTTGAAATTATGTTTTTTTCAAGATGTTTATTTCTGAAAATCATTGTTATGGTAAGCTTTGTTGGGTCTTGTACTACCGGTTCTATATTTATTTGTTTCCAGGGCTGAATCCTGATATCCTGGTCAGTTAAGTCACCCTCAAATATCCTTAATCCAAAAGACATCGGTTTCTCCATGGTTTTAAGCTCAGGGAGTATTATTTTTCTCTGTATGGCGTCTTTTCCATCCTTGATAAAATTTACATAGAGTTCATATGAAATGACCCTTTCTTTAATTTCTGTTTTAAAAATAAGGTCATCCATTTCTGACATTAAAATTTCCATTTCATGCTCAGTTTCAGCTTTTTTTGGTGTTAATTGAATTATCCCAACCTCTCCGGTTTTTACCACAAGATTCGCAACCATGACAGTGCAATTCTTTAAATCTCCAATTTTTTTCAAATTACCCTGAGTGCCAAACGTTACACCAAAACCCTGGCTGTACATACTAGGTATTAAATAATCCGGTTTTAACCCAGCTTCCTTTGAAATAATGTTTGTAACATCTTCATTGGTAATTTTATCTTTTAGAATTGCTGATATATAAGCGGTCATTATCAAATTACATAATAGGTCAACCTGATAAAAACGTTTTTGGTGGTTCTATGTAATATATTTAAAATCATACATATTATTAATTCAGTTGATTTTATAACGGAAAAAGGGAATGATGAATGATATTTCATGTTATGTAAAGAGTATTTTGAGAATACCATTTCAAACAGGACATTAAAAAAAGAATAATTTGATGTTGAATTATCCATGCTCTCATTAGTTATATTAATTAGTGCATCTTTCATATGAAAGCAATGATTTTTACCTTCTCAAGAGGAACTATTCTTATTCAGGATCCCCCTAAAAATATTTCATCCATTGCACTTTATGATGAAAGAATACAGTCTTTCAGGTCACCTGCATACGAATATTTTACATTGAAGCAAAGATATCCAGAAGCAGATGACAGGGTTTTCACCGACGAAAAAGGATTGAATCTGTCCCACAATGAAAAGCTAAGATCATACCAGCAAAAGGCCATAGATATGTGGTCAGCAAATAATATGAGAGGAATCGTGGTATTGCCCACAGCTGCCGGAAAAACACATATTGGCATAGAAGCCATCGTAAAACTTTCCGTATCAACCATAATAATAGCACCAACCATTGAGCTGATTCAGCAGTGGAGAACCAAACTTCAAAATGTTCTCGGTATTGAAGTGGGGCAGATAGGCGGTGGTGAAAAGGACATTAAGCCAATAAGTGTTTGCACATATGATTCCGCATATCTGATGGCCGAAGAACTGGGAAACAGATTTAAATTTCTCCTGGTGGACGAGGTGCATCATCTTGCATCGGAAAGATATGGAGAGATTGCGCGGATGTTTGCTTCGCCGTATAGACTGGGACTTACAGCAACACTTGAACGCCTTGACATGCTTCATGAATCACTTGAAATAACCATGGGGGGAAAAATTTTCGAACTGGGTTACGAGGAGCTGACAGAATTTCTTGCAGGTTATGATATTGTTAGAATACCTGTTGATCTGGAGCAGGAAGAAGAGGAGGAATACGAGAGAAACAGGGAAATTTTCATTTCTTATCTGAGGAAACACCGCATCACAATGAGAGGTCCGTGGGATTTTGAGAAGTTCATCATGTCATCATGGAATCCTGAGGGAAGAGAAGCACTCATGGCATGGAGAAAGGCAAGGGAGATTGCATTCAGCGCCAGAATAAAGGTTGATGCTGTGAGGTATGTGCTCTCACAGAACAGGGGGAAGAAGACCCTTATTTTTGCGGAAGATACGGCCACGGCATACCTGATATCAAAGGAATTCCTTGTGCCATGCATTACATATCTTACGCCTGGTCAGGAAAGAAAGGAATATTTTGAAATGTTCAGAAGCGGGGAGATATCAGTGCTTGCAACTTCAAGGGTGCTTGATGAGGGGATAGATGTTCCCGATGCAACGGTTGGTATTGTCCTGAGCGGTTCAGGAAGCACAAGACAGTTCAGGCAGCGTCTGGGCAGACTTTTAAGACAATCCGAGGGAAAGCACTCAATTCTTTACGAAATTGTGGCAAAAGGCACTTCAGAATACAACACATCAAGGAGGAGGAGAAAGG
>JAKBQK010000208.1 GCA_021835265.1 Thermoplasmata archaeon | reverse complement strand
TAGGAGGATAACAAAAAAGAGATCACCGGGAGAGAGGCCCTATTCTGTCATGAAAAATATATTCCATGGTGGCCATGTATTTGTAACCATGACAAGAAGAACACGAGTGAAGGCAGCATTCATGTGCCTTGGATACAATTTACTGACGCTTGTGTCATTGGAAAAAAAGGGAAATGTAGCGGCAGCTATCAAAAAATAATGAAAAAATAGGTTAAAATAGGAAGAAAACAGAGGATACAGATCGAGGAACAGTCGTTTAGGCATAAAAAAGTGCTAAAGGTCGATCAATTTCCTGAATCAACATAAAAGAAGAGGCTTATTAGGAAACCTCTTAAGAGATCCGCAAAGAAATGTCAGGCATGTATCACTGGAAAACATCGGCGATTTCAAAAATTGTACAGGAGAAATCTCATGTAACATACACATGGAGGCATATAATGAGGATGGCACATGAACGGGATTATTCTCTCATAACGCCAAGGAAGAAGCATAGGAACTCAGCCTCTCCTGAGAAGGCTGAAGAATTTAAAAAAAAGGAGAAAAGATACTGGGTCCTCTCAAAAAGGAAATGACCGCAATATGCAAGGAGGAATCCGTTTTTGTATATGACAGCAATGTCAGGAAAATATGGGCAAAGAAAGGTAGTAAACCCACGATTGTAACAACGGAAACTCATAAGAAGATCTTCGAGTTCGGATCCGTTGCCCTAGATAAATCCACGTTCTTCAGATCATACTATCGTATGGATTCGAAAATATTCATAAGCACATGAACAGATTGAAGAGGGAATACGGGAAATTTGTGCTGTTCTATGACGGTGCACAATGGCACACCTCGGGTGAAGTTGAGAAATTTCTTAAGAAGAACAGGAAAAAATCATCCAGATAAGATTTCCCAGATGCTCACCAGAACTCAATCCATCTGAGGAATAATGGAATCAGGAAAAGAGAGGCTTACTGGACTCATCAGTGCCGGAAAGTTTCGGGAAGATGAGAAGGTTGTATCGAACTATTTCAGAAAAAAGAAGTTCAACTTGAACATAGTCAACTGCTTACGTCCTTACCTATAAATGTAATGTGAATATCTGCTATCTTGGATGTGCAATGGATAAGGTTGATCTTTCATGTTCAGAGGCAATTCATCTCCTGTGATCAGAATAAAGAGAATATCTGCTAGACAACAAATGCGGATTCAAATGGGAATCGATAGTTGTAGAGACTTGCTGTGTTGAATAAATATTTAAGAGACATGTAGCTCCAAGAGCTTTTTTTCTTCCCTGCTGGGAATAACTTTCCACAAAACCACAATTGCACCTCTCCTTTTCAGGTAAGAGACAACCTTTCTCTTATCCTCTTCTCGTATCATGAATACACCCTTAGAATAACGTATATTCACGATCCTGTCAAGGTATCCGCTCTTCCTTGATCTGTATCTTCCATAGTGGGAGTAACTCTCATACCCGTACAGATCACGGTAGAATTTCGAGATCTCTCCCCTGCTCCTGTTTTCATATCTCAGAGTGAACGATATTAAGACTGCCGTTTCCACAGCAACTAAAGGTTTCTGCGAATATAAATATATGACTGTTGTATACCATAGTCATATGCCGAGATGGGGGAACTCTTACAAGGACAAGAGGAACTGGAAGGAATACAACGAGGAGCTTGTGATCAGGGGCACCTTCCTGTTAGATCTCAATTTCGCGGAACAGTGGGATCATGAACTTGTGGAGATGAACCGTGGCAAGAGGGGATCCCCATACCGTTTTCCCGAATCCTTCATGAAATTCATGTTGATCTGGAAGCAGTATCTTGACTATCGCGGACTGGAAGGAATGGCAAGATCCATGATGGATCTGAATCTCATACCTGAATACGGTGATTACACCACCATATGGACACGCATCCATGATCTGAGGCCTGATCTGGGAATAGCCGGCATGGAATATGCAGACATCGGCACCGATGGAACAGGCATGAAGACAAACAACGCAGGATCGTACAGGATCATAAAATATGGTGATCCTGATGCAAAAAGGAAGAAGCATCTGGTGGTGATCATCACCGCCGATGTGAGGAAAAAGAAGATCACCGGCATTGAATCGCACATAGAAGGTTCCGGACCATCAGAGCCTGAGACGGCGGGAAAACACATGAGTAATGCCCTTCTTCACGGAGTAAAGATCAGGGAATTCTATGGAGACGGTGCATTCGACACCAATGATCTTTTTGATCTTATACATTCCATAGGAGCAAGGCCTGTGATCAAGATAAGGAAGAATGCATCCACAGATCATTACAAAGGAAGTAAACACCGGCGGAAAACCATAAGGGAATATAAGGAGAAGGGATACAAAACATGGGCAGAAGAGAACAGTTATGGTATGAGGTGGCCCGGAACAGAAGGAATATTCTCCGCTGTGAAACGTAAATTTGGTGAGAACTGTGTGAGCAGGTCTGCCAGAGGACTTGAAGCTGAAGGATACCAGAGGTTCTGGATATATGACTATATAAACCAGAGGGCAAAGGAGGTGGTGAAAGCGATGAACTGATAAAAAATCCACGGAAAGAACAGAACATAGGCACACTATGGAGATATTTGTTCAACAGAGCAGTAGAGACTGTAAACTAGAAGTATATCATGGATGTAGTGATCAAAAAGATCTCAAAACATAGGTAATTATTTGTGAAGATTCTTTACCTCCCTCATAATATAAAAAGAGTATATCTTAATAGAAAGTTTATGGAACTTCTCAAAGAAAAGGTGGAATAAACACAAAAAAAATAATAACCAATAATGAGTTCTGATTGAATATTTCATTCCATCCACGCATTCACTTTTAGAAATTTTCACTTTAGACGGATCAATTATGTATAAATTAATTCTTGGTGCCAGTATTCTATATCTTAATGTATCTAATAACAGTTGGTTTTTTACACTGTTAATTATGATTTCATACCCTTCAATATCCCTTTCTAAAAATGATTGTCTTTTTATCATAATAGACTGTAAACTTCCTCCAACATGAATTGAATCATTTTCCTCGTGTATGGTATATCCAGTTAAAATTTCATCGTCGAGGAACAACTTTGAATTAGAACTTAGTGAAATGTAAAACATAAAATTATCTACTGCAACACTAATTTGTTTTAATCTCTCTAACCATGGAAGAAGAACGTCCTTTCTAATAGATATACAACTTAAATTGAAAAAAGAACCCTTTCTTAAAATATTAACCATTTGCACTTCATTTATTTGATCAAGGTCAAATAAAATGGGACTCTTTATAGGGTTAAACAATTCAATCTCTAAATTATTACCCCTTTGATCTATTGTTGAGTAGTTGTTGTGATAATATACCAACCCTTTTGTGCTTTCAAACAATCTTTTTATTTTCTCAAGTTTTCCGCTAAAAAAAATGTCATCATCCTCTAAAAATGTTATAATATCTCCTAAACTTTTTTCCACTCCCATGACGCATTTAGAGCCTAGGTTAATTTCCTGTGTCAATACATTCTTGATCCCTTTTTTATTAATATAGTCATCAATAATTTTGTCTTCAAAATTCTTTACTACGATTATTTCAAAAACACACATCGACAAGATAC
>JAKBQK010000581.1 GCA_021835265.1 Thermoplasmata archaeon | reverse complement strand
TCCAATCAAACTGGATAACATTCCAATATTCAACCGCAAATGTTTCGATCTGCAATGGCCTCGTCGTCCGGGACAGTTATAATGACGCCTATGCATATGCAATCACGAAGGAACCCGTAACCCGCCCAGAGATCATAGAATCGCTAGTCACAGAAGATTGCGTGACAGCAGGCTCCCCAAGCACAGAAGGAATTGGAGTATCAACATCTCATAACCTTACGAACCGTCTTGTTTATTTCGGAACACCATATGATTATTATTTCCAGAGCGGGTTTGAAGCTTCTTTGTTTAATAATGGAAATAGTAAAAGCTCCCTGACGCCAAGCTTCAATGCCACACCAATCTATCCGCAAATTAATTTTACAAATTCCCCCTTTCTTCTGGGTATTGGTTGGACTGGCACATCAACGCAATACTGGTATCTAAATGGCAATACTGCTGCGGTGACTCATAATGATTCCATTCAATCCAGTTCATATTACCCGAACATTGGAATAACCTCGGGTGGAAGCGGTGCAGGAATCTTGAAAATCCAATATGTAAGGGGGAGGTATATTCCACCAAATAACGTAATGCCAGACGTGATAGGGAAGTATGTTGTGAAAAACCCTGGGTACGTCGATATCACCATATCTGGTATACCTTCTTCTGATACGTGGTATCTAAATATTTCAGGTATATCAGGTATCGTAGAGCACTGAACACTTTCTCTGAACATAACACTTCCATATGGCCTCTACTACTATAACGTGAGCACTTACTACAGCGGATCTGCCTTGTATGGTTCTGGTACGTTTCAGGTAAAGAACAATTCAGGAACTTTTGTCCTCATTGTGTTTACGCCCAGGTCGCCAGTTATATCACAGCCTGAACCGACGCCTCCATACCCTCCTGAGCTGTATGCTATAATTGCAGAAATAATAGTCCTAATATCTGGCGCTGTGTTATTACTCGTAAGCCGTCTCAGGAAGCACCAAAGGGGATAGTGGAATCATCGCCATGGTCAAAATTTCGCTGTTTTAATTTCATTACTCCCATCGCAATATACGTGAAAGAGAAAAGGAAGTTTGAGATAGCAGCCAACCCTAGTTCTAAAAATAGCAAGAGATCAGTATAGTTCTGAAAGACAGGGATGAAGACCGTGACATTCAGCATAACAGATAAATATGGCAAAATTGGAGTCACGTTGTTATAAAATGAGATGTAAAGAAAATGGCTGTAAGAGCTTATGGCTTGAAAACTGGTCAAACTTGGGATCCTTAAAACGCCTACAAGTGTTATGACTTCAGCCGCGACGGCAAAGATTAAGGCACTGAGTCCAAGAATCTTGAAAAAGCGCTCTGCGAATGAATATATGAGAAGGTAACAGGCAGTGGCAAGAAGCAAGGCCAGTACAGTATATAACTCCGGTAAAATATAGGCATTGAATCTATGAAAAATAAATCCAAACGGTATCACCAGTTGAAGCCCAAGGCTTTTATCCATTGAGAGAGACGAGGTCTGGATTAAGATGCTTGCCACTTCAGTGGCTGCAATAATCAAAAAAGCTAGGCCAATGGTCCATTTCTTTGTAGATCTGGCCTGCAAATGCCCAAATAATATGAGCACAAAACCAAGTATTCCTATAATTGACAGAGAGAAAATAATCCAGGATATGGTGAATAATGACAGAAAGTCTAGCGCTGGGCGATAAAATATTATTCCTATTCCGGTGACTAGAAATGTTATAGAGAGAAGGATCAAGCCTGCACCTAATGCTCCGTTATTCGCTTGTTGCCTATGTGAAGGGGTCGAAGGGTTCTCCAATGTTCTCTTTTTCTGGAATTTCCTTACCTTTCGAAGTGTTTCGTCAGTGAGGCCAAGCAGGATAGGAGTCCATGCAAGCTCTTTAGGTGCGATACCACTCATTAGGTTTGACAACATCTGCATCGTATCCGGATCTGAAGCGTCAAGGTATTTTTCAGAAATGAGATAAACAAGATTGTTTTTGCTTTCTATACCTGATTGCACAAAGTCAAGTTTCTCTAGTGGCTTGATATCGATGCCTTTCTCTGATAGATTTGTATATATGTAGAAAAGAGCTGAGTTCAACCCGAGAAGATTAAATGATTTTACTATCTGAACGTAGTACTTTCTTCCACTCTTAATGGCAGAATAGATACCCTCAATGATATCATTCTCCTGACTTTTTTTGTAAGAGCCCGAAGTAGTTGGTTCAGGAGGCCCAAGGTAATCCATGAATCTTTGAGCTTTTTCATCAACTCTGGATTCACTGCCCATATTCACGTATAGCCATATTGTATAAGAAATTCTTAGTAATTGTCATATGGGAAAAGAAGCGTTCGAGTGCAAGGATCAGACGGAACAGGGAAGGGCAAATAAAGAATTTGCATATTAAGCAGGATATACAATTAAAGTTTTTCTAACTGACCCAACTCTCAAAACAAATCCCATGAAGCTCTTTGCAGAAGAAGCGAAGTATGCTATTATATCAGTTGATAAAATCACCCCATTATGAAAAAGTGTGTCCTTGTAATCAGCAGTTTTCCTGAGTTCATCCCGGATCTGAGGAAAGCACTTGATAATCTTTTACTATCTCAGGGATGGGACTTCTTCGTAGTCACGAACTGCGGGTTCACGCATGACAGTGAACGTGTGGTAGTCAAGAATAAGACCTTCAAATACTGGAATGATGCATTTTATCAGTTCATGAATGATTCCGATTACGATGTAATTTCTTTTCTGGATGATGACGATGCTTTTGAAACAAATAAACTTGAAAGGATGGATCAGTTACTGACATCCTATACATACATTCACAATTTTGCCAGATATTCTAACCCGTCCTACAATTATAATGGGATTGACAACAACACATCATGTATAACAGTGCAGGCAAAATATATTGATGTTGAAATGTTCAAAAAGACGAGGTATCTGAACGATATGCTCATCTACCTGAATTATGTCGGCAAAAAAGGTGTTATTAACTTACCAGAATACCTGACAACAATAAGACTAAAACCCTTCTCAAATTATGAAACATTTAAGCAATACCTGAGCAACAGGCTCAAGGGAAGAATGGAGGACCTTGTCATGATCCAGAGGGATTTCTCACTCAAACAAGACCAGGAACGCGTTGTCGAAAGGCAGATTCAAAAATACAGATTCATGTTCCAGAATTATACTGTGTCGGATATGATTCATTCTGCATTCTCGTTTGATAGGCATGTCTACAAGGCTCTGCTTGATCGAAAAAAGGGTCTGGATTACTTCATTCAGGAAGAATACAGGAAAAGGTATGGGGCGAATCAATGAATATTAATCTTGTCAGGTATGAAAGCTCGTTGAACAATGGAGTTAACAGGTATTCAAAAACCCTATATTCTGGCTTGACAGAAATATATGGAAACGGCAACAGCATAAAGGAGCGAAGAGTCAGGAAGATTGAGATAGGCGGCCATTTTGGGCTTATTTCAACCAGGCTGATGTCTAAATTGACTGCAGGAAAGCTTGGCAATAGAGATGTGAATCATGCGACTGCTGCTTTTCTTGACAATAGAAGGATAAACGTGGTAACTCTTCATGACGTATCTTTCATGGAACATATAAA
>JAKBQK010000138.1 GCA_021835265.1 Thermoplasmata archaeon | reverse complement strand
CCATATGATGCATTGAGTTCCAGCGGTATCGAGACACCATCTGGAGATGCAAGGATTGTGTTAGATGTGGAAAATGAAAAAATTGGTAAACTATACGTTCGAACTCCTTCTCTGCTCAACATGGAAGCGTTTGCACTGGGAATAAAGGGAAATGTGAAAACAGACATACCCTTTGCATTTGAAAGCTTCGGCATATGGTTAAGTGAAATGGGTGATATTGAGTGAAGATTTGGCCTGTTGATTCTATAAGAAAGGGTATCATAACCACAAAGTTTCCAGCAAAGAAAAACGAGACCATATCACCATGGAGTACAATCCCGGTAAGGAGAGGAGATGAAGAGGTTTTCTGCCCTGCGGATGCCATAGATAAAAAAGGCGTAGATATGCGAAAATGCATTTCCTGTGGTCTGTGTGTAACTTCATTCGAACCATCTCTGAGGACAGATAATTATGAATTAAAGAGAAAAGAAAGAGCCTTAAGTAGATCATTTAAGATATTTCCAATAGATTCAGGAACATGTGGCTCATGCAATACAGAACTTCATTCTATTAATAATCCCTATTACGATGTTTCCAGGCTTGGCATTTTCTTCACCAATACCCCAAAACAGGCAGATGCGCTTGTAATAATGGGGGTCTTCAGCGAAAAGATGATTCCTGTGATCAGAGCAGCTATTGGTGCAATGTCAAAGCCTGCGGTTGTAATACTTTTTGGTGCATGTGCTCTATCTGGGAATATATTCGGAAAAGATCTTGAATCTCTTTTAGATCCTGACCTAATCATTGGAGGTTGTCCTCCCGATCCTTTCGTTATAATTGAAGCGCTGGAAAAAGTGAGGGGGCGTAAATGATCTATCTTCTTCTATTTCTTTTTGTACTACCGTTTCTTTCACTCCCTATATCACTTTTTTCGGCCAGACGATCATATTATTTCGGCATTTTCTTTACATTGCTGAATTCTGCAATTGCCATTATTTCTATGATTGGATATCTCACAACAGGAACTCTGATAATAGGTAACTTCAGCATAATGTTGCAGGGACCTAACGTAGCCTTTCTACTTATAATCTCAGTCGTAGAATTTCTTGTTTTTGTATTCTCTCTATTCTATATGCCTCAGGATAGAAAGCTCGCATTCTTTGTGGGTCTTACCATAGCATCCATAAATTCAGTTCTCATTTCTGACAATATCGTTCTATTTCTGATGTTTTGGGAATCCATGACCATAAGTGGTTATCTAATGATTGGGTTTAAGAAAGAAACTAAATCATATCCCCCCTTTGTTTTCATTTCATTTGGAGAACTCAGCACAGTATTCCTTATTTTGGGATTTGCAGGTTATTATGTATCAACTGGCAGTTTATTACTTGGTGCAGCCCTTACAAATCCATATATTCTTCTAATAATTATTCTGGGATTTACTTTCAAAATGGGTATAGTTCCATTACAGATGGTCGAGTGGCTTCCAATCGCCCATGGAAATTCCCCTACTCCTGGTTCAATACTGTTTAGTGCTGCAATGACAACTCTGGCACTTTACGGTATAGTTGAATTTGTTCTCACATCTTCATCAAACTTTGTTTTGGGTTTGATCCTTATGGTGATAGGTTCATTCTCTCTGCTTTTCGGTTCAATTTTTGCGTTATCTTCTGAGAACAGTAAGATGTTACCGGCATACAGCACAGTGGAAAATTCAGGAGCAATGATCATTCTTGTAGGTCTTCTCATTGTCTGGAAGGGAATGAATGACCCCGTAATGGCATCATTCATTATGCTGGGGATATTTATCTATGCCACGGCCCACGCATGGGCTAAAGCTTCAGTGTTCATACTTTCAAGCATCTCAGACAATAATAATCTTCCTACTATGAGAGGAAATGGTCTTACACCATATGCAAGAGTTGGAGCAGCAGTATCAGTGATATCCCTCATGGGACTGGCCCCTCTCGGTGGGGGTATAGGCGAATGGCTTCTTCTTGAATCTCTCTTTATTTCATCTATTTCATCAAATTTAATATTTGCAGTTGTTGCAATAATCTCTGGATCAATGGCTGCACTGGGTGCAGGTATAACAATTCCTACCTTTACAAAATATTTTGGATTTACAACAAGAAAGAATGACAATAGTGAAATTGGTCATAGAATAGGAACTCCACTGAAGATTTCAGGAACTATAATACTCTCTCTTACAGTTATAGCACCAGCCTATGTTTATATGTATTCAAAATTTATTGGAACATTTGTTGGAATTGGAACACAAACGATCTTTCTATCCAGTCTGAAAGGAATAATATACCCATTTCTACTGTATTCTCCAGCTCATGTGGGATTCTTTGGGTTTCTGTCACCCACTTTTGATATTCTATTCATATTTTTGACGGCCCTTATAGTATCATTATTAGCAAGGGGTAATGACAGAAAGATTCCTGTATGGAATGGAGGAATTGATCAGAGTGAGGAAATGAATTCATTTGCCTATGCAAACACCTTGAGAATCATATTGAAAAAGGTGTATCTTTCAAGAGAAGAAAGAGAAGGTTCAAAATATCAAGAGAGGACGTTTGACATCTTCTGGATATTCATGATCGACCTGGCAAAACTTTACTCAAGACTGTCTATAAAATTTGGAAAATTTTTCATGAACGGAAATATAAACAGGTACGTTCAGTACATTATTATAGCGCTGTTTCTGGTTCTTATAATGGTCGTTATTTAAAGATAATCTAATGCAATATCACTTTGATCTGAAATTTCCTAGTTTATTAAATCAAAGAATTTTTTTCAATTTGAATCAAATATCATCTGGAGATACTACCATTACTGGAATCTGTGCAATCTTTATCAATTCGGAACTCACAGAGCCCAGAATGAATTTACTTAAACCTGTCAGTTTTCTTGTCCCGGTTATTATAAAATCAGCCTGTTTAGACATTGCGGTATCATAAATCTTTTTTGCAACTTCGTCTCCGGTCGCTTCTACCTTAACAAATTCATATTTAATTGCCCTATCACCAATTAACTCAACGGCTGCCTTTTGAATTTCTTCTACAAATTTGTTCTGATCACTAAATACTGCTTCTGGAACAATTGTATCCACATTAGACGCGACTCTTACCATTCCAGGATTCACATATAGTACGGTCAAAAATTCACAGATGGGCTCAAATTTTAAAGCAAAGCTCAGGGCTTTCCTACCACTTGGCGAATTATCGAAGGCTACTAGCATTTTCATTGTTTGTATTAAGGGACTGTTCGTATTTAAGTATTTGCCTATCCTCCATTTTATAAATGATTTAGAAATGAACAAAAAGGTAAACAATTATACAGTCTCACTTTATTATTTTTTTGAAATAAAACGTCTTAATTGGTCAACATTTAATTACAGTCATTCATCGATCTCATAAATTTTCAGTGTTCATGGTTTCAAGGCTAAAAGAACTGTATAGATTTGAAACTTATTAATCGGTTTAAAAAAATTATAATTTATCTAAAGCATCATATACCATTTTTCCTATTGGATCATCTTCCATAAAAAATTTCAGATCCTCCTCGATTCTCTTTTTGGTTAGTTTTCTTTCCATTTTTATCTTTACAGGCAAGTTATATAAGTTTAT